>VBOO01000197.1 GCA_005877505.1 Nitrospirota bacterium | reverse complement strand
GCCGACAACCTGCCGGTCGCCACCGGGATCGCGCTGGCGTTCCGGCTGCGCGGCGAGTCCCGCGTGGTCGTGACCAACACCGGCGACGGCGGCACCAGCCGGGGCGACTTCCACGAGGCGATGAACTTCGCGGCGGTCCGCAAGCTCCCGGTCGTCTTCTTCTGTAACAACAACCAATATTCCTACTCGACGCCGCTGCATCTACAGATGGCCATCAAGGATGTGGTCGAGCGCGCGAAGGCCTACGGCATGCCAGGTGAGATCGTGGACGGCAACGATGTGGCCGCCGTCTATCTGGCCGCGCGGCGTGCCATCCAGAAGGCCCGGGCCGGCGAAGGACCGACCTTCATTGAATGCAAGACGATGCGCATGCACGGCCACTCCGAGCATGACTCCGCCAAGTACGTCCCGCGCGAGCTGCTGGAGGAATGGAAGAAGAAGGATCCGATCCTGAAGGCGGAGCAGATGCTCAAGCAGCTCGGCTATGCCGATGAGGCGACCTTCCGGGAGGTCGGGGAGCGGGTCACCAAGGAAGTGGAGGCCGGCGTGGAGTTCGCTGAGAAGAGTCCTCTGCCGGAAGGGCCGGAGACGTTGAACGGGGTGTTTGCGACGGATGAGGAGGTCAAACCATGACCACGGCCACCGCAGGACGGGAGGTCACCTACCTCGAGGCGATCTCGCAGGCGCTCGATGAAGAAATGTCCCGCGACGAACGGGTCTTTCTGATGGGCGAGGACATCGGCCCCTACGGCGGGGCCTTTCGGATCACGGAGGGGTTCCAGCAGAAGTACGGCGAGTGGCGGGTGCTGGACACCCCGCTGTCCGAGTCCGGGTTCGTGGGCGCCGCCATCGGCGCGGCCATGATGGGGATGCGCCCCGTGGTCGAGATGCAGTTCGCGGACTTCATCTCCTGCGCCTTCGACCAGATCACCGAGGTGGCGGCGAAGAACCACTATCGCTGGGGCGCACCGGTGCCTCTGGTGATCCGCGCGCCGTTCGGCGGCGGCGTGCATGGCGGGCCGTTCCATTCGGAGTGCCCGGAGGGCTGGTTCTTCCATTCGCCGGGCCTTAAGCTCGTCGCGCCGTCCACGCCGTACGACGCCAAGGGGCTGCTGAAGGCCGCGATCCGGGACCCCAACCCGGTCATCTACTTCGAGCACAAGTTCCTCTACCGCCGGATCAAGGCCGTGCTTCCGGCGGAGGACTTCATCGTCCCGATCGGCAAAGCCGACGTGAAGCGCGCCGGCTCGGATGTCTCCGTCATCACCTACGGCGCAATGGTCCACCTGGCGTTGGAGGCCGCAGAACTGCTGGCCAGGGACGGCATCGAGTTGGAAGTCGTGGACCTGCGGACGCTCATTCCGCTCGACAAGGAGGCGATCTATCAGTCCGTCCGCAAGACCGGCAAGGCCATCACGCTCCATGAGGACAACAAGACCGGCGGAATCGGCGCCGAGGTGGCCGCGTTGCTGGCGGAAGAATGTTTCGACAGCCTGGATGGCCCAATCGTGAGGATCGCCGCGCCTGACACGCCGGTGCCGTTCAGCACGCCCTTGGAAGAGTTCTTTTTGCCCAAGGTGAGCGACATCGTGGCGACAGCCAAGAAACTGGCGGCGTACTGAGAAGAGCCGTGCCGACTGACATCATCATGCCGCAGCTCGGTGAGAGCATCGCGGAGGGTACGGTCGTCAAGTGGCTGATCCCCACGGGCGGGCGGGTCGAGAAGGACCAATCGCTGCTGGAGGTCGAGACCGACAAGGTGGCGCTGGAGATTCCCTCGCCGGCCGCCGGCTACCTTGCCGAGGTGCTCGTCAAGGAAGGCGAGACCGTGCCCGTCGGCACGCTGATCGCGCGGCTGGAGGAAGTGAAGCCGGACGGGGTCGTGAACAAGGTCGCCGGTGTGATCTTGCGGCATATGGAGCCGCCTGAGGGCGGCCGGGACTACTATTCCCCTGCCGTCAGACAGTTGGCCAAGGAGAAGGGCGTGGATCTTGCCCAAGTCACTGGCACTGGTGCCGGCGGTCGGGTGACCAGGAAAGACGTGCTGGATTATCTCGCAAATCGCGAGGCCGCTCGGCCTCCATCGATTCGTGTTGCGGCTGCTCCGTCCGTTGCCGAAGAAATCCTTCCGTTCACGCCGATGCGGAAGACCATTGCGGAGCGGATGGTCAAAAGCCGCCAGACCTCTGCCCATGTCGTCACGTTCTTCGAGGCCGACTTTTCCGCGATCGCCAGGTTCCGGGAGGGCAAAAATCTGACGTACCTTCCGTTCGTGATCCATGCCGTCACCAGAACGATCAAAGAGGTTCCGATCCTGAACTCGTCCTGGGGAGAGACCGGCATCGTCATCAAGAAGGACATCCACTTGGGAGTCGCCGTGGCGCTGGAGGACGGATTGCTGGTCCCGGTGGTACGACACGCGGATCGAAAGGGCCTGACGCAACTGGCCAAGGAGGTCACCGACCTGGCCGAGCGCGCGCGGACCAAGAAGTTGAACCCGGAAGAAGTCCAGGGCGGGACGTTCACGATCACGAACCACGGGGGGTTCGGCAGCCTCTTCAGCACGCCGATCATTCACCAGCCGCAGATCGCCATCATGGGCGTCGGCGCAGTTCAGAAGCGGCCCGTCGTCATCAACGACGCCATCGCCATCCGGCCCATGTGCTATCTGAGTCTCTCGTTCGACCACCGGGTCATTGATGGCGCGACAGCCGACCAGTTCATGAGCAAGGTGAAGGCGTATATTGAACAGAGCCAGTGGGAGCAGTACCTGTGAACGCGAAGCACACGCCGGTCATCGTCAGCGCGGTGCGGACACCGCTGGGGGCGTTCAACGGCGTTTTCAGCCCGGTGCCGGCCACGAGGCTCGGCAGCGTCGTGATCGCCGACGCGCTGAAACGGATCAACCTGCCCGGCGAGCGTGTGGACGAAGTCTACATGGGCTGTGTGCTCAGCGCGGGCCTGGGCCAGGCGCCGGCCCGGCAGGCCTCGATCGGCGCGGGCATCCCGCCTTCGGTGGGCGCGACGACGGTGAACAAGGTCTGCGGCTCCAGCCTCATGACCGCCATCATGGCGGCCCGGGCGATCGGCATGGGCGAGGCGCGGATTATCGTGGCTGGTGGCATGGAGAGCATGACGCGCGCGCCGTACCTGCTGGAGAAGGCACGGCAGGGGTACCGCCTCGGGCACGCCGAGCTGACCGATAGTCTCGTCAAAGACGGCCTGTGGGACGTGTACAACAACTTCCACATGGGCAACGCCGGCGAGCTGTGCGCCAGGAAGTACAAGTTCACGCGGCAGGAGCTCGACGACTTTGCGCTGGAGAGCTACCGGCGGGCGCGCGAGGCGATCGCGTCGGGCGCCTTCAAGCGCGAGATCGTGGGGGTGGAGGTGCCGCAGAGGAAAGGCCCCCCGATTGTCGTAACGGAGGACGAGGAGCCGAACCGCGTGGACCTCGTCAAGATGCGCTCCCTGAAGCCGGTGTTCCAGGACGACGGGATGCTCACGGTGGGCAACTCGCCGTCCTGCAACGACGGCGCCGCGGCGCTGGTGGTCATGGCGGAGG
>VBOO01000196.1 GCA_005877505.1 Nitrospirota bacterium | reverse complement strand
CTGGTCAGCGGCGGCGGCATGGTGCTGGACCGGTACGACAAGACCCACCTGGTGCCGTTTGGCGAATACGTCCCGCTCAAGCCGATTCTCTTCTTCCTGAACAAGCTGGTCGTGGGCATCGGGGACTTCGTGCCGGGGTCGGGTCCCCGGGTGATGAGCGGGCCCGGCGGCACTCTGGGCGTGGTGATCTGTTTCGAGGTTATCTTTCCGGACCTCGTGCGCCAGTTCGTGGACCAGGGCGCGGACTATATGGTGACGATCACCAACGACGCCTGGTTCGGCCGCACCAGCGCGCCGTACCAGCACTTCGCCATGGTCGTGTTCCGCGCCGTCGAGAACCGGGTGCCGTTCGCCCGCGCCGCCAACACCGGCATCTCGGGCTTCATCGATGCCGAGGGGCACATCCTGCGCACCACGGAGATCTTCGTCGAGGGCGCGCTGAGCGGTGAGGTCCGGACCGGCGGCCCGCGCACCATCTACACCGCGTACGGCGATCTCTTCACATACGGCTGTGCTATACTGACGCTGTTCGTGGCGGTCCGCACGTGGCGCCAAGGCGCCTTTAGGGGAGACGATGCTCGAGGACCAGAAAGCCCGCCTGGCGAGCCTCAGTACCCGTTTTGACGACCTGCGGGGGCATCTTTGACCTCGCCTCGCTGAAATCGCAGATCCAGACATTGGAAGCACGCATGGCCGCCCCCGACTTCTGGGGAGACCGCCGCGCGGCCCAGAGCATTATCCGTCAGAAGAACCTCCTCGAACGGGAGCTGAAGAGCTGGGGCGACATGGAGCGTCGGCTCGGCGACCTCCGCGCGATGGTCGAGCTGGCGGAGTCCGAGCACGACGCCTCGCTGGAGGAGGAGCTGGCCGCCGAGCTGGTCCAGGCCGAACAAGCCCTGACCCGGCTCCGAGTCAACCTCCTGCTGCGCGGCGAGTTGGACGCGAACAACGCGATCCTCTCGATCCATCCGGGCGCCGGGGGCACGGAGTCCCAGGACTGGGCCGAGATGCTCATGCGCATGTACGTGCGCTGGGCGGAAAACAAGGGCTACAAAGTCGAAACGCTGGACTATCTTCCAGGGGAGCAAGCCGGCATCAAGAGCGTGACCCTGAGCATCGCGGGTGAGAACGCCTACGGCTACCTCAAGGCTGAAGCCGGCGTCCACCGTCTGGTGCGCATCTCCCCATTCGACGCCAACAAGCGGCGACACACCTCCTTTGCCTCCGTCTTCGTCTATCCCGAGCTCGAGGAGGACGTGGAGGTGACGCTCGAGGAGAAGGACCTGAAGATCGACACCTTCCGCTCAGGCGGGGCCGGCGGCCAGAACGTCAACAAGGTGGAGACCGCCATCCGCATCACGCATATCCCTACCGGCATCGTCGTGCAGTGCCAGAACGAGCGCTCCCAACTGAAAAACAAGATGGGGGCGATGAAGGTGCTCCGGGCACGCCTCTACGAGCTGGAACGGAAGAAGAAGGAGGAGGAGTTCAACGCCTTCGTCGGTGAGAAGAAGGAGATCGGCTTCGGCAGTCAGATCCGCTCCTATGTCTTCCAGCCCTACCAGCTCGTCAAGGACCACCGGACCAACGTGGAGGTGGGCAACATCACGGCCGTCCTGGACGGCAACCTCGACCCGTTCATCGAAGCCTACCTGCTGCAATCGGTGAAGCAGGACAAGCGGTAGGGGGATCATGACGGGCGTATGCCATACGCCCCTACATCGGATGGGATTGTATACGGCATTCGTAGGGGCGCACGGCGGTGCGCCCTGTTCCAGGACACCCCGTAAATTGACTTGCCTCCTTCCGCCGACTATCATGCGCTAACTTTATGGAAGAATTGAACGACCAGATCGCCCAGCGACTCAAGAAGCTGGACAAACTTCGAAGTCTGGGGATCGATCCGTTCGGTGGGAGGTTCGACGTCCAGGACCGCGCCGGCGATCTCATCGCGCGCTATGGCACGGAGGCCAAGGAGGCGCTTGAGCAGAAGCCCGTCACGACCACCATCGCCGGCCGGGTGGTCGCGTTGCGCTGGTTTGGCAAGGCCGCCTTCGCCTCGCTCCAGGACGGTGTGGACGCCATTCAGGTGTACTTGAAGAAAGACGTCCTGGGCGAGCAGGGCTTTGCCCTGGCGGAACTGCTCGACATCGGCGACTGGATCGGCGTCAGCGGCCCGCTCTTTCGGACCAAGACGAACGAGCTGACGGTCGAAGTCAAACAGCTCACCCTGCTCTGCAAGGCCCTCCGCCCGCTCCCGGAAAAATGGCACGGCCTGACCGATGTCGAGACGCGGTACCGCCAGCGCTACGTGGACCTGATCGCGAACCCGGAGGTCAAGCGCATCTTCATCACGCGCAGCCGGATCATCCAGGCCATCCGCGCCTTCCTCGTCGGCAAGGGCTTCCTGGAAGTGGAGACGCCGATGATGCACCAGATTCCCGGCGGCGCCACGGCGCGGCCGTTCGTCACCCATCACAACACGCTCGGGATCGACCTCTTCCTGCGAGTGGCTCCCGAGCTCTATCTCAAGCGGCTGATCGTCGGCGGGCTGACCCGGGTCTATGAGATCAACCGCAACTTCCGGAACGAGGGCATCTCCACCATCCACAACCCCGAGTTCACGATGCTCGAGTTCTACATGGCGTACGCCGACTACACGGACCTGATGCCCCTGACCGAGGAATTGATCGTGGAGCTCGTCGAGACCGTCCACGGCAAGGGGACGCAGACCATCTCCCACCACCTGCACCCGCACGAGGACCAGCCTGCCACGATCTCCTTCGCCCGCCCGTGGAAGCGCCTGACCTACCGAGACGCGATCGCCGAGCGACTGGGCGCGACGCCCCGGCAGATCACCGACCCTGCCTACGTCCTAAGCCAGGCCAAGCAACACCGGTGCGAGCTCAAGGGAGACGAATCGTACTGGCAGCAGATGGTCCTGCTGTTCGAACAGGTGGTCGAGCCCACGCTGATCCAGCCGACGTTCATCACCGACTTCCCGGTCGAAATCTCCCCGCTGGCCAAGCGGAAGGCGCGCGACCCGGAGCTCACCGACCGCTTCGAGCTCTACATCGCCACCCGCGAGATCGCCAACGCCTTCTCGGAGCTCAACGACCCCATGGACCAGCGAGCGCGCTTCGAGGCGCAGATGGCCGAGCGGGCCAGGGGCGATGTCGAGGCCCAGCACCTTGATGAGGACTTCCTGCGCGCGCTCGAGCACGGCTTGCCGCCGACGGCCGGTGAAGGGATCGGTATCGACCGGCTCGTCATGCTGCTGACCAACCAGACGTCCATTCGCGACGTGATCCTCTTCCCGCAACTGCGTCCGGAAAAATGAACCTCCCGTACGAAGCCTTCATCGGTCTCCGCTACCTCCGGGCCAAGCGCCGCAACCGCACCATCTCGTTCAACACCCTGATCTCCATCATCGGCGTGACCGTCGGCGTGGCGGCCCTGATCGCCACGCTGGGCATCATGACGGGTTTCAAGGAGGATTTGCAGTCGAAGATCCTCGGCACCAACTCGCACATCATCGTCACCACCCGCACCGGCGAGACGATCAAGGACTACGCCGCGCTGACGGACAAGGTGGCCGCCGTGCCGGAGGTGGTCGCCGCCACCCCGTTCATCTTCAAGCAGGTCCTGCTCACGTCGGAGAGCGGCTCGCACGGCGTCGTGCTGCGCGGCATCGACGTGCGGCGCGA
>VBOO01000192.1 GCA_005877505.1 Nitrospirota bacterium | reverse complement strand
CACCACCTGCGTGCTCTTGTTGACCAGGATGCTCATCTTGATTCCCTATCGGCTAAACGCTCTTCACCTAAATTAAATGGCCGAGGCCTGCATCGCGAATGGCGGAGACCCCCCTCACCCTCTCCCTCAAAGGGCGAGGGATTTCGTGAGCGGGTGACCCCGCATGGGCGCCCAGATGCAAGCGCGGGGCGTACAGCCGAGTCTGCGGGGCTGCGACGGCGAAACGCCCAGCTGCACTGGGCAATGCGGGGGCAGGACCCGCCCTTGGCTACGCCGCCTCGACCTTCTTGCGCTTCTTCCCCGTCAGCGCCACGATCTTCTGCGCCGCCTCCCACAGATCCGTCGCCACCTCGATCTTGAGCCCCGACTCCAGCAGCAGCTTCCGCCCCTCGTCGGCATTGGTCCCCTGCAGCCGCACCACCACCGGAATCTTGATATCCACCTCCTTGGCCGCCTCGATCACCCCGTGCGCGATGCGCTCGCAGCGGACGATCCCGCCAAAGATGTTGATGAAGATCCCCTTCACGTTGCGATCCTTCAGCAGGATGCGAAAGCCGGCCGCCACCGTCTCCTTGGTCGCGCCGCCGCCCACGTCCAGAAAGTTCGCCGGCTCGCTGCCCGCCAGCTTGATCACGTCCATCGTCGCCATGGCGAGCCCCGCGCCGTTCACCATGCAGCCGATATTGCCATCCAGCTTGACATAGTTCAGGTTGTTGTTGGTCGCCTCGATCTCCAGCGGCTCTTCCTCGTGCAGGTCGCGCATCGCCTGCAGGTCCGGGTGCTTGAACAGCGCGTTGTCATCGATTGAGACCTTGCCGTCCAGTGCGACGAGCTTCTGGTCCTGCGTGATGACCAGCGGGTTGATCTCGACGAGCGACACGTTCTTCTCCATAAAGAGGCGGTAGAGGTTACCGAGCAGCGTGATGAACGGGCCGATGATCGTGGGCGCGAGCGCCGGCAGCCCCAGGCCATAGGCCAGATTCCGCCCGTTGTAGCCCTGGTACCCGACGGCCGGGTCGACCGGCTCCCTGAGGACTTTCTCCGGGGTCTTGGCTGCGACCTCTTCGATCTCCATGCCGCCCTCGGTGCTGGCGATGAAGACCGGCCAACCGGAATCGCGGTCCACCAGGAGGCTCAGGTACAGCTCCTTGGCGATGCCGGCGCCCTCCTCAACCAGCAGGCGGCGCACCTTGCGCCCCTTGGGCCCCGTCTGGTGGGTCACCAAGGTCTTACCCAGCAACTCCCTGGCCAGCGCCGGCACCTCGGCGCAGTTCTTTGTCAGCTTGACCCCGCCCGACTTTCCGCGTCCACCCGCATGGATCTGAGCCTTGACGACGTAAACGGACGCGTTCAGCTTCGCTGTCCACTTCTCGGCCGCCAGCGGCGTCCGGACCTCCTTGCCGGTCGGCACGGGAATGCCGAACTGCGCAAACAACTGCTTGGCCTGGAATTCATGGATGTTCATGGCGGTCCATTTGGATGGTAAGGGCACGGCGCGCCGTGCCCCTACTCCTTCCTCGCGTAGTCCGGGAACAGCATCGGCGAATGGACCGCAAGGGCGCCCGCGTGCTTCCGCGCCTCGGCCCGGAACCGCGCGAGGTGCTCCAGCGTCAGCTTGCCGTGAGTCATGGCGTTGGCGCGCTCGGCGGCCGTGGTGCCGGCCCGCTTGCCGAACACCATGAGGTCCAGGAGCGAGTTCCCCATCAGCCGGTTGCGCCCGTGCAGGCCGCCGGAAGCCTCGCCGGCCACGAAGAGATTGTGCACCCCGGACTCGCCGTTCACGTCGATCTGCACGCCGCCATTCTGGTAATGGAGCGTGGGGTAGATGAGCACCGGGTCCTTCGTGATATCCAGCCCGTACCGCTTGTACTGGCGGACCATCGCCGGGAAATGCTTCTCCAGTGTGCCCTGGCCTGATTCCACATCGAGCAGCGGCGTGTCCAGCCAGACGCCGAGCCGTCCGGTGACAGTGCGCACGCCGCGGCCTTCCTCGCACTCCCGGATGATCGAGGAGGAGACGACGTCGCGGGTGTCCAATTCGTTCACGAACCGCTCGCCCTTGGCGTTGACCAGATGGCCGCCCTCCGACCGGATGCCTTCGGTGACGAGCGCGCCGACCAGTTGCTCCGGATACACGGCGCCCGTCGGGTGGTACTGGAACGTGTCGATCTGCAGCAGCTTGGCCCCGAGGCGATAGGCCATCGGCAAGGCGTCCCCGGTCGCGCCGTAATGGTTGCTGGTTGGAAAGCCCTGGATGTGCAGGCGGCCGATGCCGCCCGTCGCCAAGATGACCGTCTTGGCGGCCACCACCATGTAGCGCTTGTTGTCCAGGTCCTGCAGGATCGCCCCGGTGCAGGCCCTTTCGCCGTCGCTCAACAGCTCGACGGCCGCGCTGAACTCCAGCAACTGGATCTTCTGGTTCAGCACTTCGTCCTTCAGCACCCGCATGATCTCGAGACCCGTGTAGTCGGAGCAGGTCAGCAGCCGGGGCTTGGAGCTCCCGCCGCCCTTCTTCACGTGGAGGTTCCCATCGGGGTCGCGATCGAACAGCACGCCGAGGTCCAGCAGCCACTTGGCGATGGTCGGCCCCTCCTCCACCATCGTCTTCAGGAGCCGGTGGTCGTTCTTCATGTGTCCGCCCTTGAGCGTGTCGAGGAAGTGATGGACCGGCGAGTCTTCCTTGGTGATGGCGATCTGGATCCCGCCCTGGGCCATGACGGTGTTGGAGTCGCCCAAGCGCAGCTTGGTGGCCAGGAGCACCTTGGCGCCGTGCGCGTGCGCATGCAGCGCGGACGCGCAGCCGGCACCCCCGCCGCCGACGACCAGCACGTCCACCGAATAGTTCGGCGCCAGGTCGAGAGCGGCCGGCACCGGACTGTCGCCTTCGAGCAAGGCGGCCAGCTCGCGGACCGTCAGCTCGCCGGCGTTCGGGCCGAACTTGATCGGGCGGTAGGCGTTCTCGCGGGAGTCGGGATGGTACTTCTTGATCAGCGTGTCGCGCTCGTTCGCCGGGAACTTCGGCAGCGTCTGCTTGCGGCGCGCGTCGCGGGTCTTGTGGACGAGTTCCTGGAGGGC
>VBOO01000186.1 GCA_005877505.1 Nitrospirota bacterium | reverse complement strand
TTGACATGCGCATCTTCGGGCGATGCGGCATATCGAAATCGGATCTGGGCCCAGCCGGTGATGCCGGGTCTCACCGTGTGCCGGAGATCGTAATAGGGAATCTTGCTTTGGAGTTCCTGAACAAAGACCGGGCGCTCGGGTCGCGGCCCCACCACGCTCATTTCTCCCTTCAGGACGTTGATCAACTGCGGCAGCTCGTCGATTCGCCATTTCCTGAGCCAGCGGCCGACTCTGGTGATCCGAAGGTCCCCCACGGCCGCCCAACGGGCGCCATCTTCTTCAGCATCACACCGCATGGATCGGAACTTCCACATCATGTATGGCTTGCCACGCATGCCGACTCGCATCTGCCTGTAGAACATCGGACCTTCCGATTCGAGCTTGATGAGCGCTCCTACGAGGGCAAAGAGAGGCGCGAGCGCCAGTAAGCCGGCTGTTGAGAACAGCAGGTCCATCAACCGCTTGAACCCCATGGTGATGGCTCTGCGTTGAAATCCGCTTGAGAAGATCAGCGCGCTCGGCTTCAGCAGATCAATGGACAGACGCCCTGACTCCTGCTCGAACAACTGCTGACCATCCACGACCTCGACGCCGACGGACTTGAAGTCCAGCAGCGTCTCCATCGGAAATCCAATACGCCGGTCGTCAAGGGACACGGCGATGGTCCGGACGTCATGGCGCTCCACGATCTCGAAAAGCTGCGCAAAGGTGCCGATGATCGCAGGGTTCACGAGTCGTTCCCCCACCCGGGCGGGATCGCGATCCAGGAATCCGATCACCTCGTAACGGGAATCCCGTTGGGCGACCAGGACCTGCCCAAGCTCCTTCGCCTGATTACCCGCCCCCAGAATCAACAATCGCTTGCGGCGTCGGCCAAGCCCCATGGCACTCGGTGCCGGCTGGTACAGAGCTTGGATGGCGTTCATGGCATTCCTCCGAACTTCACTCGTGCACGAAGGGCGCTGCCCGCTTGTCAGCGTGCCTAGTCGCTCGCTCATGCATTAGCGAGAACAAACTTCAAGCCGACAAAATAGATTGCGTCGAACATCTGGAACGGGAGCTTCCGCGTCCAACGGACTTCGGCCAGCGTCGGGGTCTTGGCCACTGTGACCGGTGTCGGCACGTGGACCTTCATGGCCTGGTTGACCTTCGGCAGATGATCCATCACCATCAGCATGCCGCCTGAGCTGACGTTGAGCGAGAGCGCCTTTCCGCGACTGGTGGTGGGCGCTTCCGGTAAGTGCTGTTCGAAAGACGTGTCCAGGTCGTAGAGCAATTCATAGAGGATGGGTCGCAACAGCGCCACGCGCTCCTCGTGTTGCTGGAAGCTCTCTGCGACAGGCCACTCCCAACTATCGTTGTACTCATTGTATTCGTCTGAAGGCACCATGGCTCCCTCCATAATGCTGTTGATGTGATTGAGATTTGAGTCCTAGCTCGCTCCATCGAAAGTCTCGACTGAACCGAGCCTCCTTCAGCCTGCGGTCGCAGACTGCCCACACGCCTTGACAGCCTCGGTCTCGCTGTCCACACCACCTCCTCGCCGATTGTTGGCGCACCTTGTACTGCCGGGTCCGCCTCTGTGCAGTGGGATCTCCTCCCGTCCGGGGACTCCATGGGTCGGCTCCTCCTCGTGCTTTCTCAGGTGTGGCAATGGCATCCCCAGGGTACGTGGAGCCCACGTTTTTCTTTCCAACCATTTGATTGTCTTCATCATTGACGATTACTCTCCACGTGTGGCGTAGCAATGTCCGATTCCGCTCGGTCAGTGAGCCTTGCATAGGAGAGACTCTAGAAGACCTGGAGGAGAGACGCAATTCCTATTATGTAGGCGTACCCCATACGAAAGAGGGGGATTGACTCCCTATGAAGTCTGGGCTACCCTCAACCCCCGGTATCGCCTATTTGTCCTAGGATCTCGTACGTGCAGAGGAGGCTCCATGGAAACGACGACTGAGACGTATCGGGCGGCCGAAGAGCTCCCTGTTTCTTCTGATGTGGTTGAGACCCTAGTCGGGCAGCGTGTGGGCCCGGGAATCCTGCTTTTCTCGGTCTCGCTGCAACTGATGCACGTGAACCCGCGGGCCTGGGAGCTGAGCAGGAAGATCATGCAGGTCCAGAACGGGAAGACGGCCACGGGCGTGCTCCCGAGGGTGATCACCGAACTGTGCGCCGAAGTCATCGCGGAGCTTCAGGTCAGAACCAATGCGAAGGACTGGGAACAGGTGCAGCTCAGGCGTCTTGTGAGCGGCTCAGAGCCGCCCGTGCTCCTGCGGGCCCTTGGGCTGCCCGATCGGGGGGGCCTCCAGCAGGCGCGGATCCTCATCCTCCTGGAGGAGGTATCCCCGCGCAAGGCGCGCGCCCCCGAGCAGGCGCGTGAGCTGTTCCGTCTCACCACCCGCGAGCATGGGGTCGTCAGCTATCTGGCCAAGGGGCATACCAACAAGGAAATCGCGAACGCGCTCAAGATTAGCGAACAGACAGTCAAAGAGCACATCAAGCACATCATGGAGAAGACCGGCTCCACCACGCGAACGGGCATCCTCGCGCGGATTTTCAATTCCTGACCGGCCCCTTTAGACCGCACGAGGGCTCGGGCTCCCCCGTCCCTGCTTCCCGCACACGCCAAACCTATCTACAACCACCCAGGTGCAGGCCGAGACCGTGATCGTACCCGGGACGGTGACGCCGCTAGCGGGCGACGTCATGGTCACTGTCGAGGTCGTGGTATCAGGGAGATGGACGCACCGCCACGCCGGCAGCGGTTAAGCCAGGCCCAGTGTTGAAATGGGTCAGCGGGACCCCAGTCGTGAGATTGAATCTCCAGACATTATCCGTGGACGCGTTGGTCGCCCAAAAGGTGCCGTCCCCCACGAGATCCAGCCCCCCCCAGAAGTTGAATTCCCCGGGCGCGGTGTAGGTCTGGATTTGGTTGCCGGATGCGTCCAGGCGCATAATCACGTGAGAGTCGGCCACCAGGACGCCTCCATCCGGAAGGATCCGCAGGTGGAACGCAGTGTCTCCGGGCAGTGGTAGCACATTGAAAGGAAGAAGTTGAGTATTGGTGCACACATTGTACCGATAGACGTTTTTATCGCGTGAGGTGTAGAAGATCGTGCACCCGTCACTGGCAAGATCGATATGGTCTGTACCTCGAATCGTTGTGAGCACGGTAAAGAACGGCGGGTTCCCGGGGTTCCCGGCCGCATCGAATTTAAGGATGTTTCCCGTGCAGTCGGATTGGCCGACGTACACGTTCCCTGCGGCGTCGAAGGTAAAGGACGAGGGATTACAGTTATACCCACTCCCAAAGGCCCCCAGGAGGTTGCCGCTGGCATCGAATCGCGCCACTTTATTTCCGTTGGGGGAGAAGCAGTCCCTTGTTCCATCTGGATTTTTCAGGCACCAATGGGGCACATAGATGTTCCCAGCGGCGTCAAACGCAACGCTACTTGCTTGCTCGGTGGAGACGCCGGTTATGGTCTTTTTCAATGACCCGTCAGGACTGTGCCATTCCACGCGGCCGTCATTAGAGAACGACACAAGGACATCCCCCGCACTTGGGGTGGGGCCGGCGTTGAACGTCACGCTGTTGTCGGTGCTCGTGGACGCGGTGTTGCCGTTGCCCGCGGCGTCAGTGGCCACGCCGGCCCCGATCGTGGCGGTCACCGTGCCGGAGGTGGTCATGCCGCTCACCGCCACGGTGTAGGTGCTCGGGCCCCCGCTCACCGTGACCGTCTTGGTGCCGCCCGCGGTGCCGCTGATCGTCACGCCGCTCCCGGTGAAGCCGCTCACCGGCTCGCTGAAGA
>VBOO01000073.1 GCA_005877505.1 Nitrospirota bacterium | reverse complement strand
ATCGATTCGGTGCGGCCTCTCCGGGACATCCGGGCGGGCCACGAACGGATGCTCGAGCGCAAGCTCTTCGGGAAGATCGTGCTGACTCCGTAACGCGCCTACCGTGCTAGAATAGAGTCAAATCCAGTTCTCATTAGGAGGTGTGCCATGCAATCGCTCCGCGAGGCCATGACCAAGAAGCTCAAAACGATTCCTCACACTGTGACTGTGCAAGGGACGGCGCGCCGGATGCAAGCCGAGAAGGTGGGGTCGTTGCTGGTGGAACGGAGCGGGCGAATCGTGGGCATCGTGACGGAGACCGACATCGTTCGCAAGGCTGTGGCCAAGGGGGCCGATCTCGGCAAGGAGAACGTGGAAGGCATCATGTCGGCGCCGGTCGCTTCGATCGACATTCAACGGACACCGCAGGATGCCCATGACATGATGGCAGACCTCGGCGTGCGCCATTTGGCCGTGACCGAGGCCGGGAAGATCGTGGGGCTGCTCTCGGTGCGGGATCTGCTCGTGTACTTTAAGCGGGTCTCGGAACCAAGGATCACGCAAGATTAAACGTAGGGGCACGGCGTGCTAATTGTAGGGGCACTAATTGTAGGGGCACGGCATGCCGTGCCCCTACTTGGACATCTCGTGGACCATATGCCCCAGCTCGTTGAGGATGAGCTTGTCCATCGCTAGGAAGGCGGCTTTTTCCGAACCGGGGATCGAGATCACCACCGTGCCCTTGTAGAGGCCGGCTGTGGCGCGGCTGAGGATCGCCGCGGACCCGATGTCCTGGTAGCTCAGATAGCGGAAGATCTCGCCGAATCCAGCCAGCCGTTTTTCCAAGAGGCCGTCGATCGCCTCGAACGTGGAGTCCCGCCGCGAGATTCCGGTTCCGCCATTCACGATGATCGCCTGGACGTGCCGGTCCTTCGCGCCCTTCTTGATCAGCTTCCTGATGACCGACGGCTCATCCTTGACAAGGTGGTAGGCCGCGATCGTGTGGCCGCGTTCCTTCAAGGTGTTCATGATCAACGCGCCGCTGGTGTCGGTCTCGGGGGTCCGGGTATCGCTGCAGGTGATCACCATGCAGGAGACAGACCTCGGCGCGGCCGCCTTGTGTTGCTGGTGAGACGCTTGCTCGCGGTGCGCCACCGACATCGAGCTGGCTACCCCCAGACCTCATCCGGCAATTTGAGGCGATCGACCGGCTTGCCCTTGCCGATGTGCTCGTCGAGGATGGCGGCGACATCAGCTTCGGTCACGCTCTTGTACCAGACGCCGTCCGGGTACACGACCACGGTGGGTCCCAGTTGGCAAGGCCCCAGGCAATCCGTCGGGGTCACGATGACCTGGCCGATGAGGTTGCGTTCCATCACCCCGAAGTTGAACTGGTTCAGGACGCCCATGGCGCCTTTCTCGCCGCAGGAACCCTTGGGATGGCCGGGGGGACGGGTATTCTTGCATACAAGGATATGGTACTTGGGCTTCGGCATGATGGCTCCTTTGGTGGGGCTCGCCTAACGTCGTGGCCGTTGGTCCTCCCACCAGGCCAAGCATTCCTGGGGGAGCTTCCAGTGTTTGATCCCGGCGACGACGAAGTCAATATAATGGTCCTGCGGCTTGAATCTGCCGGCTGGCTTGGCCACGTGGGTCGTGACCATCTCCTTCTGGGGCGCCTGATTGCCCTCGTGCTCCGGGTAGACGTTGACGGTGCAATGGCGGAAGGCCCCTGGCGGCACCTCGTCGCCGTACTGGTCAATGAGCTTGAGGTCTTCCGGCGTGATCTCGAAGACCACCCCCCAGACCCGGTCGCCGACAGACGGGGTGATGCTGGCCAGCCCGCACCGCCACTGCGACGACCAGCGCGGACGAGCAGGTACGCGCGGAAGAGAAAGGTGGCTTCCGGCATGCGCTCTTTCAATTGGTTCGGGTGGAGAGTTTCGCTGTAGATAAAGTATTTCACCGATGCTACTTGTACAGAATGGTCTTTTGGCTTGTCAAGTCAGCGGAGGCCGCACATGGATGAATGGGATGCGCGGCCTCGCGCCCGCGCCCTCGTCTGGCTCGAGTGGGGGGCGGTCGTGCTCCTCCTCGTCGGCGTCGCGGCCTACGTGATATGGAAGCCGCTGGACCCGATGGCCGATCCGCGGGCGGCGCAAGCCCTGGCGTTGGTCCAGACCCATGTGGGCAAGTCGGCCCCGACTATCCGCCAGGCCATTGACGCCATCGTGAAGGCCAACCAGAAGGACGACCGGACACCCGTGGTCGGGAACTGGACAGTGCGGGCGGATGAGCCGAAGGGGTACCTGGTGCGAGTGGTGGTGCGGCTGCCCGGTGACGAGAAGCACGGCTGGGTTGAGTGGGAGTTTCTGTGGCGTGTGCGGCTCTCTCCCCAGACTGTGATTCCGCTGTCTCGGCCGGCAGTTGAAATCATGCCGTAACAGGATGCTGAAAAAGGCCCCCAACTTTGTTCTCGGTCGCTCCAACCCCTCAACGTACACGAAAAGTACGCCTCGGGGTCCTCGCTCCCTGCGGCCGCGTTGGATGGCCTTTTTGATCATCCTGAGGGCAACAGGTGCTCGTCAACTGGTAGCCAGGGTTACTTGGCGCCTTCTTTTTTGTGGTGGTCGATCCCGACGTAGGCCTCGATGAAGCGGTCGATACGCGCCTCGTCGAACTCGTTGAAGGTGTCGATCCGCGTCCAGGCTGTGAGGGCGATCCGGGCCTTCATGTCGGGGTATGGCGCAACGATCAGGTGCATGTAGCGCTTCTCTTTGTCCGCCCGCTTCTTGTATTTCAGAAAGACACCCTCAAGCTTTTTGAGCAGGTCCGGACATCCGTGTGGGCAGTTGTACTGGATGAGCACGCCGCCGTCCTCCAGGTTGTGGACCTGGTATTCCTTGGGAAGGGGCTTGTCGTAGAACCCCCACGGGGCGATGCCCGGCATGTGCGGCCCCGACGTGGGCGGGTCGCTGTTGTAGGGGACATGTGAGTCGCCCTGGCGCTGCAGGTGGGCGTTCCCGAGATCAGGAACTTCTTGACCGGGCAAGCCGCTTGCCCCCAACAGCCACGCCAGCGAGGCGATCGCCAGCATGGTGAGAAGAAAACGGCTCACGGCGCGACCGCGACCGAGACCTTGCCGTCCTCGACCTTCACCGGGTAGCAGGCGACGCGCATCTCTGGATTTTTGACGTACTGGCCGGTCTTGATGTGATAGCGGTACCCGTGCCAGGGGCAGACCACGATGTCGCCCATGATCTTGCCCTCGCCCAAGGGCCCGCCAGCGTGCTGGCACATGTTATCGAGGGCGAAGATCGATCCCTCGACGTTGAACAACGCCACCTCCACGTTCTGCACCGCGACAACCTTGGCGGTGCCGGGCGGGATGTCGTTGAGATCCGCGACATGGATGAAGTTCGGCATGGCCGAATTGTAATAGGCGCAGGCGGTGACTGCAAGGCGTGGCGAGCTCCGGCTGCCGGACCCTCGCCGTGACGGGATGAGACTGGATTTTCCCCCGCCACCTGTGCTATACGATTTTGCATATAAAAGAAGCGGCCGTCCCTCACGCAGGGGGCGGAATTGATCGGACATCGGCATTGAGAAAAGGGGGTCTATGGAGCTGACGCTACTCTTGAACGCCACCTACGAGCCACTCCGCGTCGTGAATTGGCAGAAGGCCATCACGCTGCTCTGGCAGGGAAAGGTCGAGGTGCTGGAGGTCTATGACCGGGAGATCCACGGGGTGTCGATCTCCTTCAAGCTACCCGCAGTCATGCGACTGTTAAAGCTGGTCAAGATCCGCGAGGCCCACCGCTCTGTGAAGTTCTCCCGGATCAATATCTTCACCCGGGACGGGTTCCGGTGCCAGTATTGCCGGCGCAAGTTCCGGACGGAGGACCTCACGTTCGACCATGTGATTCCGATCGCCAAGGGCGGGAAAAAGACCTGGGAGAACATCGTCACGGCCTGCTGGGGGTGCAACAATCGGAAGAGCGGGCGAATGCCGGAGGAAGCGGGTATGCAGTTAATGCGCAAGCCGCTCAAGCCGAAGTGGAACCCGGTGGTGACGATCACCATCGGAGTCCGGAACACGCCCGAGAGCTGGCGGGACTACCTCTACTGGAACGTGGAACTGGACTCGGACATCCCCGAGCCGTAACGATCGTGTGCGCTGAGCGCAGGGGAGGACGTCTCTGGGCGTCCTCCCCTTTTTTATTACTTGACCGTGTTGAGGACGATCTCGACGTTGTGGGCACCCACCAAGGTCGGGTTCTTGGCGTACTCGCCCTCGATGTCGCCGGGTTGCGCCGGACCGGCGTTGCCGTCCTTGTCCAGCCGCGCGATGACGGCCACCACGCCTTTGAGCTCGGAGCCCTGCAGCATCACGTCGGCATTCGTCACCTCGAAGGGCTGGGGGAACTTCGGGTGGTCGATCCGGACGGCGGCGAGGGGTCGCGGCGGACCGCTCGGCCTTTTGACGATCACGAAGAGCACATCGGTGGGGGCCACCTTGGAGGCCAGGGCCGGGTCGATCGTGACGACCCCAGCGATCGAACCGGCAGCTGCCTTGCCGCCATGGAGAAGACCCTGCCAGGCCGCCACACCAGCCAGCAGGATGATCCCGATGAAGAGAACCGGTACGAGCTGTTTCTTGTTCACGACACCTCCCGGTGCGTCGCGGCAAGGATTATAACGGAGGCCTCCCACGGGAACAACGTCTTTACCTGCCCGCGGCGGTAAGAGTAAGATGCCTGTGCATCCGATGAGGGAGAGGTTCCAATGAAGTTCGGCTTCCAGATCAATCTTGACGTAAAGGACCGGCCGTGCCTCGTGGTGGGCGGCGGCGATGAGGCGACGGAGAAGACCAACAAGCTCTTGGACGCCGGCGCCAGGGTGACCGTCCTCAGCCCCAGGCTGTCCGATGAGCTCAAGGCCCTCGCGGCCTCGGCGAGAGTTCTCCATAGGGGCCGGCGCTTCAAGGCCTCCGATGTGGAGGGAGGGATCTGCCTCGTCATCAACACGGTGCGAACCGACGAGGTCCTGAGCCGCGATCTCTACAATCTCGCCAAGCAGAAGGGATTCCTGCTCTGCTCCACCGACCAGCCGGACTACTCCACGTTCACGCTGCCGGCTCTCGTGGCGCGGGGACCGCTCCGGATTGCGATCAGCACGAGCGGTGTGTCGCCCGCTCTGGCCAAACGGTTACGCGAGGACCTCGAGCCCCTGTTCGACGAGCGTTTTGAGGTATTTTTGGAATGGCTGGATGCCTACCGGGCGCACCTTCAAGCGACCGAGCCTCATATCGAAAAGAGACAGCAATTGCTGCGCGATGCAGTAGCAAAGGTCAAGCTTCACGCGAAGATTGAATTCCCCAAAGTCGAGAAGAAGGTCGAGCAGAAAGGGGCCTAAGGTAGGTTTTGGCCGAAGTCCAAGTGGCGTGTTACAAACTCCTTAGTAGCGGTGTCTAATCCCCAGAGTGAGCAGGATGGCCAAAGAATCCCTACGATACTTGCAGAACGCCAGAGAGATCCTGAAAAACGCTCCCGTCGAGGATGACATCTACGTGGATGTCAAGCCTGTCCGGGGGGCCTTGGGAGCCGCCTACTTGGCGGTTCTGGAGGCCATTAACGAGGGCCTTCTCAAGAAGGGTGTCGCCAAGAAGGATTTGCCCAAATCTGTGGAAGGCTATCGGAAGGCTCTCCAGAAGCACATGGCCGTGCGCAACGGGAAACTGCTGCGGGAGTTTGAGAGTCTCTACGATGCCCTCCACATTGCCGGGTACTATCGGGGGCTTATCTACGATGCCGCCACGGTCAAGGACGCCCTGAAAGCCGCGCGCACCTTCATCGAGAAAATCGAATAGAAGCACACACTCGACCAGAAGTATCCGGCGACCGTACTCGCCCGCTATGGACTTGCACTATAATGAAGCTGGTGGGCACGTTGAAACCGGAAGTGGCACGGCTGCTGGCCGCGAAAGAAGAGCGACGGTGCAAGCTCGCCGGGGTGCCGTTCCCGGACAAGGTGCGGGCGGTGGTTCGGCTCCAGCGGATGGTCGCGCCGGTGTTGCGTGCGCGCGGGCGGCAGGTCCGCGTGTGGAACATCAAAGAGTCGCCGTAGCCGAGTCTGCCTCCCTGACCCTCCCAAGCCCCACCGCAACGGCTTCCGCGCCTAACGGTCATTCTTCATGTGCCACATCCCTGCGGCTCGCCTTGACTTCTGCCCGGTGATGTTTGGCCTCCAGCATCTTCTCTTTCGCACGCTTGCTGCGCTTGCGCTTTTGGCGGCGGATTTTCTCGATCTCCTGCCGACGCCGGCTGGCCGCGCCCAACAGCGTTTCTTCCATCTTGTCCGCCAGCCGCTTGCGGGCCAGATACCGATTCAGCCCTTGGGAGCGCTCCTCCTGGCAGCGCACGGAAAGCCCGGAGGGACGGTGAATCAACACGACACAGGTTGAGACCTTATTGACGTTCTGACCACCCGGTCCCCCGGCGCGCACGAAGTGCTCCTCCAGGTCGTGCTCGCTGACTCCCAGCTTGAGCAGACGGGCTTCCAGCGCTTTCATTTTGTCGGAGCTCACGGGAAAATGGGGCACGGGAACCTCCATGTCCGGATCGATGGGTTCAGCCTTGGTCGGCCTACTTTAACGGAGCCGGGGAGGTTTGGAAAGCGCACGCCGTCTGTTCCCTTCCCCCGGGGGAGTGATAAAGGGGAGGGCTCTCCCTCGGGGGAGAGGGTTAAATTCAGGGCGCGGGGCGCGGCACCCCTCCATCGGATCGCAGACGGGGACAAGAACAGAAAAAGTTGACTTTTCACTCGGGTTGACGCAATCTCGCACTGGCCGTACCCGTCCCCGCGGGGACAGTGCACCTAACTCTATTGAAAGGAGAGATAGACGATGGCCACGAAGAAGAGGAAGGCGAGTGCCGCATTCATGAAACCCCTGAAACCCAGCGCCGCTCTTGGCGCAGTGATCGGCAACACCGCCCTGCCGCGCACCCAAGTGGCCAAGAAGCTCTGGGCCTACATCAAGCGCAAGAAGCTGCAGGACCCCACGAACCGACGCATGATCAACGCTGACGATGCGCTCAAGGCGGTTTTCGGCGGCAAGAAACAGGTGTCGATGTTCGAGATGACCAAACTCGTCAGCAAGCACCTGAAGTAATCCGACAATCACTCCACGGGGCGCCTGCAGCAGGCGCCCCGTCTTCCAAAGTATTGAACCTCCGCCTCCACTCCCCCCTCCGCTTCCTCCTGCCTCGATCTTCAGAACCTCAGTCGTGCGCAGCCCGCTGCGCCCCTACAGCTTCCCCCTCACCCTGGCCCTCTCCATTGACCCGTTGCATGCGGCAGAGCAACGGGTGCCCCGGGAGAGGGGATGGTGTGGCTCCCACTCCCAGCGAGGGTCCGGATGGGTCTGGTTTTCTGGGGAGAAGTAGTGTATCTGAGAGACTGAAAACGGTGATAGGCAACTTTGCTAAGGACGAGGAAGAGAAAAGTAGCCCGTCACCTAAGAAGAAGGGGGTGTAGAGGATGGTGCTCCTGGAGTTCAGCATGTCGCCGCTCGGCAAAGGCGAAAGTGTCGGCAAGTATGTGGCCCGGTCGTTGGCGATCGTGGATGAGAGCGGGGTGGACTACCGGCTCAACCCGATGGGCACGGTCCTGGAAGGTGAGTGGGACGACGTGTTTGGGGTCGTGAAGCGGTGCTTCGAGCGGATGCGGAAGGACTGCAACCGCATCTCGTGTTCGATCAAGGTGGACTACCGCAAGGGGGCCCGTGGGCGCCTGTCCGCCAAGGTCGCGAGCGTGGAGAAGAGACTAGGAAAGAAACTCAGGACTTAGAACACGGAGAATTTGAAGTACTTGGTCGGATTCTTCTTGACGTCCGCCAGCAAGGTCTCCATTTCGGTCAACACCTTATCGGCCCGTTGATAGAGCTGGTCCTGGGTGACCAGCTTGCCGAGCGTGCCGTCGCCACGCTCGATCTTCCCGACCAATGCCTCACCCTTGGCGGTGAGGCTTTGCAATCGCATATACAATGACGGATCGCGGGCCAGCCGACCCAGGCTGCCGTTCGGCTGGTTGAGCAGGGTCGCCACCTTCTGCAATTCAACCACGGTGGCGGCGGCCCGGTCATAGAACGCCCGGTCTGTGACCAGCCGGCCGAGTGTTCCTTCCCCATGTTCGATCTTGGCGAGTAACTGAGTGGTCTTGTCGGAGATGTCCTCCGCCTTGCGGAGAAGAGCCATCGTGTGGTCGTAGAGGGCCGGGTCGCTCACAAGCTTGCCCGCGGTGCCTTTGCCGTCTTTCAAACTGGTGAGAATCGTCTGGAAGTCCCTGAGCCCGCGGTTCACGTTCTCTAGGGTTTCCGTCGCACTTTCGGCAAGACCGGTAATGTCGCTCTCGGCTTGCCCGGTGAGGACCGCGTCATCCTTGAGAGGCGGCTCCTTGGGGTTCCCGGGGAGGAGTTCCAGGTATTTGTCGCCGAGCAGCCCCATCGGCCGGATCAGGACGGCGGCGTCGCGGCGCAGGAGCGGAAGGACGTTGTTGTTGACGGTGAAGGTGAGCGCCACTTTGCCGCTGGTGCTGTCGATGGAGATATGGATGATGTTGCCCGTGTCCACCCCGTTCAAGCGGACGGGCGCCCCGACCTTGATGCCATGGCTGTCCCCCACGAGGGCGTGGAAGGTCACCTGCCGAGCAAAGAGCCCCATGCCCTCATTGAGGTTCATGATGGCGACCAGGACCCCGGCGATGGCGAAGAGGATGACCAGGCCGACCTTGAGCTGCAACCAATGCACGTGCGTGCGGGGCTTCATGTCGGAGTCTCCTCGTCCAGGGTGGGCGCGACCACGCGAATCCCGCCGTCCTTGTCTGGGAAGCATCCCGGCGTCGCCAGAACCTCATGTGGGCGGAGGAAAGTCCGGATGCGAGGGTCATCCGCGCGTTTGAGCATGTCCACGGTGCCGTCGAAGAGTTTATCGCCCCGGTGAATCATGATCAGCCGGTCCGCAACGCGATAGGCCGTTTCGAGATCGTGGGTCACCACCACCTGGGTGAGGCGCTCCTCTTTCTGGAGCCTGCGGATCAGCTCATTGACCAGGTGGGTGTTGATCGGGTCCAGTCCCGCCGTCGGTTCATCATAGAGGATCACCTCGGGGCTGCAGGCCAGGGCGCGCGCGATCGCCACCCGCTTTTTCATGCCGCCGCTGAGTTCGGCCGGCATCTTCTCGAGGGTGTCCTCCAGTCCGACGAAACACAACGATTCGATGATCTTCCGTTCGATGGCGTCCTCCGGAAGGGCCCGCTCCTCGTAGAGGCGATAGCCGACGTTCTCGCGGACGGTGAGCGAGTCGAACAACGCGGACCCTTGGAAGACCATCGCCATGCGGGCGCGGATCGGGACCATGTCCCGTTCGGGAAGGCCGACGAGCTCTTGCCCGTCGACGCGGATGGAGCCGGAGTCGGGACGCAGTAGGCCCAGGATCAGGCGCAGCATGGTCGTCTTGCCGCCGCCGCTGCCTCCCAGGATCACCGCCGTTTCTCCCGAAGGTATCTCCAAGGTGAAGTCCTTGAGAACCGCCCGGCCGTGAAACTTCATGCACACGTTGGTGAACCGGATCACGGGCGCCTCATCCGAGGAAGACGAACAGCTTGGTCATGAAGAAGTCGCTCATGAGGATCAGGATCGAGGAGGTGACCATCGATTGGGTCGTCGCCTGGCCGACCCCCACGGTCCCGCCCGTCGTGTTGAGGCCGGCGTAGCAGCCGACCATGCAGATGATGAACCCGAAGATGGTCGGTTTGATGAGACCGTAAAGCAGGTCGTGGAAGCGCAGGGCCTCAAACGCCCACGTCCAGTAAAAGTAGGGGTCGATGCTCAAGTAGAAGTGAGCGATCAGGAACCCGCCCAGCAGCGCGATCCCGTTGGTGATGACGGTCAGCACGGGGACCATGATCAGCGAGGCCACCAGTCGCGGGGTGACCAGTTTCTTGATGGGGTCCGTCCCTTCGGCTCTGAGCGCGTCGATCTGCTCGGTGACTTGCATGGACGCCAGCTCGGAGGCGATGCCAGAGCCGACCCGTCCGGCGATCATGAGGGCGGCGAGCACCGGGCCGAGTTCCCGTACGACGGACGTGCTGATCAGGCGGGAGATGTACTGGACCGCGCCGTACGGCTCGAGCTGGATGGCCCCCTGCAGGGCCAGGACCATGCCGGTGAAGATCCCTGTCAGGACGACGATGAACAGAGAGCCCACCCCGATCGTGTCCATGTGGTAGAGCGTGTCCCGGAGGTACCAGGGGCGCCGGAACGCGCCGGCGAACGCGGTCGCACAGAGCTGGGCGAATTCTTGAACCGTGAAGACGTAGCCTTTGAGCGTGTCGTCGAGACGGATCACTGACGTGGTCATGCGCGGCCCCCTTTAGGGTAATGACGGAGGTGACTATACCATACAGGTTTTCTCCGGACCTGGCAAGACTGCGCGCGTGGATCAGTCTTCCAGGTAGACGCGCGGGAGCCGGGGGCTGATCTGGCAGAGGACTTCGTAGCTGATGGTGTCCTGCCAGGCGGCCAAGTCGTCCGCCGTGATCGCGGCGGCGCCCTGCCTGCCCAGCAGAACCGCCTCGTCGCCGGGACGGACATCCGGGAGGACCGACGCGTCGATCACCGTGAGGTCCATGCAGATCCGCCCGACGATCGGAACCGCCCGGCCGCCGACCAGGACGCGTCCCCTGTTCGACAGGGCACGGCTGTACCCGTCGGCGTAGCCGACCGGGAGGATCGCCAGGGTCGAGGGGCGCGACGTGACGAACGTGCCGCCATAGCTCACCGGCTGGCCCGCGCCGACGCGTTTGACCTGCATGATGCGGGTCTTCCACGAGAGCGCGGGACGGAGATCGGCTGCGGCGGTGGGCCCGTTGACGTACCCGTACAGCATGAGCCCGGGACGCACGCAGTCGAAGTAACTGGCCGGGAAGCGCAGAATGGCGGCGCTGTTGGCGATGTGCGCGGCCGGCACGGCGAGGCCGGCTGCCTTTGCGGCGTCGAGCAGATCGCGAAAGCGGGCCAGTTGGGCTTCGGCCGACTCAGCCTCGCGCGCATCGGCCGAGGCGAGATGGCTCATCAGGCCTTCGAGGCGCAGGGTCGGAGGCCAGTCAGAGCGGAGGAGGTCCAGGAATTCTTCCCGCGTGAGCCCCAAGCGGCTCATCCCGGTATCCACTTTGAGGTGGACGGGCAGGGGCGCGGAACGAGGTGTCCCCCGGCGGCCCGCCATGAGGAGGGCGTCCCGCGAGGGCAGCACCGGCGTCAGATTGAGTTCCTGCAGGAGCGACATGTCCTCCGGGAAGATGCCGCTCAGCACCAGGATCGGCGCGGTGATGCCGGCCTGCCGGAGCTCCTGGCCTTCCGCCAGCGTGGCGACGCCTAGTTGGTGTGCGCCCGCCTCCAGCAGCGTGCGCGCAACCGGCACGACGCCGTGGCCGTACGCGTTGGCCTTGACGACGGCAATGATGGAGACCGTCCCGACGCGACCCGCGACTTGACGGAGGTTATGGCGGAGGGCGGAAAGGGAAATCTCGACGACGGTCGAATTCAAATTTCGGTGATCTCCGCCTCCTTCTTCTTGAGGGTCTCGTCCACTTTCGCGATGTACGAATCCGTCAGCTTCTGGAGTTCGTCGTGGGCCTTCTTGGCCTCGTCCTCAGCCATCTGGGCGGCCTTCTGGGCCTTCTTGATCTCCTCGAGCACGTCCCGCCGGATGTTGCGGATATGGACTCGGACGTCCTCGGCGATCTTCCTCGCGAGCTTCACCAGCTCCTTGCGGCGATCCTCGGTGAGGGGCGGGATCGGGAGGCGGATGAGCTTGCCGTCGTTGGTTGGGGTCAGGCCGAGGTCGGAGGCCAGGATCGCCTTCTCGATGTCCTTGATCATCTTCGCGTCGAACGGCTGGACGGTGAGGAGCCGGTTCTCGGGCGCGGCCAGCGAGGCGACCTGCTTGAGGGGCGTGGGCGTGCCGTAGTAGTCCACCCGGACGTGATCCAGCAGGCCGATCGAGGCGCGGCCCGTGCGGATCGCGGCCATTTCGTGCCGCAGGTGCTCGATTTGGCCCTCCATTTTTTCCGTGGTCTTCTTCTTCTGCGGGAATTCCAAGGCGTCCCTCCAACCCATTAGGACGGGGCGGCGTCGGCTGTAACCAAGGTGCCGAGTTGCTCTCCCTGGACGACGCGCTTGATGTTGCCCTTCTCCTTGACGTTGAACACGATGATGGGGAGGTTGTGGTCCATGCACAGGGAGATGGCGGTCGAGTCCATGACCTTGAGGCGCTGGTCGATGACGGTGAGGAAGGACAGCTTCGTGTATTTGGTCGCGCGGGGATTCTTCATGGGATCGTCGTTGTAGATGCCGGAGACCTTGGTGCCCTTGAGGATGATCTCGGCCCCGATCTCCATCGCGCGAAGCGCCGCGGCCGTGTCGGTGGAAAAATACGGGTTGCCGGTGCCCGCCGCGAAGATGACCACGCGCTTCTTTTCCAGGTGTCGGATCGCGCGCCGGCGGATGTAGACTTCGGCCAGTTGGCGCATTTCGATGGCGGACTGGACGCGCGTGACCGCGCCCATCTTCTCGAGCGCGTTCTGCAGGGCCAGCGCGTTGAGCATGGTGGCCAACATGCCCATGTAATCGGCGGACGCCCGCTCCATGCCGCCGTTGGCGGCGTCGATGCCACGGAAGATGTTCCCCCCGCCGATGACCACCGCGACCTCGACGCCCATCCCGGCGATCTCCGCGATCTCGGAGGCGATGTACGCGATCATCCGCGAATCGATCCCGAACGATTGGTCGCCAGCAAGGACTTCTCCGCTGATCTTCAGCAGGATGCGCTGGTACGCCGGCTGGCTCATTCCTCCTCCCCGAGCTGGTACCGGGTGAAGCGACGGACGGTGATGTTCTCGCCGATCTTGGCGATCTTCTGCTTGATGAGATCGGCGATCTTGAGACTCGGGTCCTTGATGAAGAGTTGTTCCATCAGGCACGTGTCCTGAAAGAACTTTTCCAGCTTGCCGGTGGCGATCTTTTCCCACGCGGCCGGGGGCTTGCCCATCTCTTTCGCCTGGCCTCGGTAGATGGCCAGTTCCTTGTCGAGTACGGCCTGGGGCACGTCCTCGCGCCGAACGTACAGGGGCTTGGACGCGGCGATCTGGAGGGTCAGGTCGCGGACCAGGGCCTGAAATTCGTCGTTACGGGCCACGAAATCGGTTTCGCAGTTGACCTCGATCAGCACCCCAACCTTGCTGCCGGGGTGGATGTAGGAGGCGATCACGCCTTCGTTCGTGGCGCGTCCGACCTTTTTTCCGGCCGCGGCCAGCCCTTTTTGCCGCAGCCAGTCGATGGCCTTGTTGATGTCGTCCCCGGTTTCCACCAGGGCCTGCTTGCAGTCCATGATGCCCGCTCCGGTCTTCTGCCGGAGTTCCTTGACGAGTGCGCTGTCTCCTGCCATAAGGCTGTGACTCCTTGCTGTCGTCGAGTGGCGGAGCCGGCGTTAGACTCCGGCGACGGCGGTCTGGACGGCCCGCATGTCGGCTGGGGACAGGGCCCCGGGCTTTTCCTCCTCGGCGCGCTGGGCGCGGAGGTGCAGCCCTTCGATCACGGCGTCTGCGATCTTCGAGGTGACCAATTTGACGGAGCGGATCGCATCGTCGTTGCCGGGGATGGGGTAATCGATCCCGTCCGGGTCACAGTTGGTGTCCACGATGGCGACGACGGGGATGCCGAGCCGGTTCGCCTCCAGGATGGCGATGCGCTCGCCTCGCGTGTCGGCCACGTAGAGGCAGCCGGGCAGGGTGTTCATTCCCTTGATGCCGCCCAGGCTCGATTCGAGCCGCAGCCGTTCCTTTTCCAGCTTGGCCACTTCCTTCTTGGGTAGGCGGTCGAACGTGCCGTCGCTCGCCGCGGCCTCGATCTTGCGCAATTTTTCGATACTCTTACGGATCGTGTTAAAGTTCGTCAGCATGCCCCCCAGCCATCGCTGCGAGACGTTGAACATCTGGCAACGCTTGGCTTCTTCTTCGACGATCGTGCTGGTCTGTCGCTTGGTGCCGACGAAAAGGACGGAGTCGCCTTGGGCGACGGTCTGACGGACGAACTCGATGGCGGCCTCGAACCGCGCGAGGGTGTGCTGCAGGTCGATAATGTGGATGCCGTTACGCTCCCCGAAGATGTACCGTTTCATCTTCGGGTTCCATCGGTTCGTCTGGTGGCCGAAGTGTACCCCGGCCTCCAAGAGGTCCTTGATCGTGATCAAGCCCATTCCGTCACCCCCTTTCTTGCACCGGCGCGACCCGCCCTGATCGGAACGCAGGGCGGGAGGATTGTTCAGGTCCTTAGGGCACCGATATCCCGTCCGCCTTGGGCGGACGTCCCGTGATTGTGGATAAGGCCCGACGGCTTTCTGGTCAGCAGGAACGACCGTCATGGCGAGCACTGACTCTCAGTTTGTGAAAGCTAGCACTTGCCCCCGGGCTTTACAAGCGAAATATTGCCGCTCACGATCGGTAGGAGGCGTTTATATTAACGTACTCCGGCGAAAGATCGGTCGTCCACACCGTCGCCTCGGCGTGGCCGATCCCCAGATCGACCGTGAGGATGAACTCGCGGTCCTTGAGCACGGAGTTCGCCTGCTCTTCGGCGGCTTGGCCGAGCCCGGTGCCGCGGCGGACCACTGGGACACTGCCATACAGGACGGCGATCCGGTCCGGTGCGATCCGGGCCCCCGCCCGCCCGATGGCTGCCATGATCCGTCCCCAGTTGGCGTCCTCGCCGTACCAGGAGGTCTTGACCAGGCTGGACGTGGCGATCGCGACGGCGAGGCGCACGGCCTCGTTCGTCGTCCGGGCTCGTGTGACCCGGAGTTCCACGCATTTGGTCGCCCCTTCGCCGTCCCATGCGATCTTTTTGGCCAGGTCGAGACAGACGTGGTCGAGCAATGCCTGGAAGCGGCGCGCATCGGAGCTGCCAGACGCGATGGGCCTGTCGCCGGCCGCGCCGTTGGCCAGGCACAGGACCATGTCGTTCGTGCTGGTGTCGCCGTCCACCGGGAGGCGGTTGAAGGACCGATCTACGGCTTGACGCAGGCCCCGCTGCAGCCGCGCGCGCGGCACCGCCGCGTCGGTGGCCAGGAAGGCGAGCATCGTGGCCATGTTCGGGTGGATCATGCCGGATCCCTTGGCGATGCCGCCTACGGTGATCGTCCGTCCTCCGATCGTGTCGGAGGCCGCGACCATCTTGACCGTCGTGTCGGTCGTCATGATGGCGCGCGCCGCGTCTTCGCCGCCGTCGCGACGCAACTGGCCGGCCAGCACCGGGATCGCGGCCTCGATCCGCTCCATGGGTAGCGGTTTCCCGATCACGCCGGTGGACGCGACGAAGACGTCCTTCGGATGGAGGCGTAGCGCCTTCGCCGTGAGGGCGGCCGCCTTCACGGCATCGGCGTAGCCTTGGCGGCCGGTGCAGGCGTTGGCGTTGCCGCTGTTCACGAGGATGGCCCGGCCCTTGCCGCGGCGTATTCGCTGGCGGTCCAGGACGACCGGCGCGGCCACCACCTTGTTGAGGGTGAAGACGCCTGCCACAGTCGCTTCTCGCTCGGAGACGATTAACGCGAGGTCGGGAACGTCACCTTTCTTGATGCCGGCCGCCATGCCGGCGGCCAGCATCCCGGGCACGGCCGTGATTCCCCCTGGGAGGAATGGAGTCATCGCGATCCTTCTTGATCTTTATGGATAGAGGCCGGAATCCTGAAGCCCCAGCGTTTCGTCCCATCCCTGCATGAGGTTGAACGCTTGGATGGCTTGGCCGGCCGCGCCCTTGACCAGGTTGTCGAGGGCGGCCATCAGCGTGGCCAGGCCGGTCCTGGGATCGGCGAAGGCCGAGACCTCGCACAGGTTGGCGCCGCGGGTGTGCAGCGGATTCGGCGATCGGTCCGGGTCTAGCACCCGCACGAACGGCTCGTTCTTGTAAAAGTCCCGATAGAGCGCGGTCAGTTGTTCCGTGGTGCGGGCCTGCCGCAGGCGCACATAGGCCG
>VBOO01000184.1 GCA_005877505.1 Nitrospirota bacterium | reverse complement strand
TTTTGCGCAGATGGCCAAGCGGCCCGCATGAGCGATGAGGGAGGGTACGATGCGATCCATGACAAGACTCGTCGTTGTGGTGAGTGTTTTGCTAGGACTCACGGGATGCAGCTATCTCTTTTACCCAAGAGCCAGTGAGTACCTGGAGCGGGCGAAAGGAGCCAGCGGGGTGGAGACCATGCTGAATCTTGCCACGATGCTGGACGCCAGCACGAAGGCGGCCCGTAGTCCAGAGAAATATCAAACTGCGATGGATGACCTGCACAACCAGTTTCATGCGCTGAAAGACGCCTTCTGCCAAGTCACCGAACAGCAAGCGAAGACACCCACCTATGCCAAGGCGGCTATGATCAACAAAGAGATGTGGGCCATCTTCATGCGGCTGGGGCGGCATCGGACAGATCAAGCGTCGCGAGAAGTCTATCTCGATTTGTTTGCCAAGCGGCTGCAAGAACTGAGAGAGACCTTGCAGGTTTTGAAGTCATGACTAAGGGGGAGAAAAAGGGGACAGGCTTCTTTTCTGACTGGTTGATTTTGTGGGGCTGAACGTTCGAGAACCTGGAAAAGTAGCCTGTCCCCTTTTTCACTTCTCGCTCTGCGTTGCTGCTGTGGCCTCGGGTGTCGTTCCCACCATCGCGGACGCGCACCATGAGGCGATCTTCGGCCCGCAATCGTCGCTGCTGTACAGCCTCGACCGGTTTGTCAGCGTGCAGGTGTTCTCCAGACAGACCGGCATTGCGGGACAAAAGACACAAGAAACCACCGGGGTGCTCAGCGGCGGCATGAATCCCGTCTCAGGTCTGCCCGTGACGGTCACCGCGATTGTGCCCTATTCACTCATCAACCAGCTCGATGCGGGGTCCAGCCGATCGGGATTCGAGGACGTGATCCTGGGCGGTCGGTATCGCTACGATCTCTCGTCGCTGATTGAAAAATGGAATCGCAAGGACCTGGACTTTGACCCATTCGGCGACCGCTTTCGGTTCGCCCTTGCGAACCTTGATCTCGACCATACGGCCCTTCTGCAGATCGGCGATTGCGCCATTCTGATTCGGTCGCTTCTGCAGACTCCGGTCCAACCAGATCAGCGTCCGATCCGTGATCCCGACCGTCTGTGCGCCCGACGGGCTCGCGTTCACGCCGTGGGAAGACTTTACCACGGGAAAATTGATCAGCTATCAACTCGGCTGGTCCTTTGAAACCTATCTCAGGGACCGGGTTGCGGGAACCGACGATCCGACCACCGGCGGCCGAGAACTGCTGGTACACCCTACTCTCGTCTACTCGCCGGGGCACGGCCTCGTGTTCTTCGGCTTGGTCTCACTGCCGGTGTGGCGCGACTTCCGGGATCCGGTCGCTTAAGATCGGTTCCGAGTCGGCACCGGGGTGATCTATGTGTGGTGACAGGCGCCGTTGATCCGGGCCCCGTGGCGCATCAAAGGATTGACAGACCACTTTTCTGTGGCAGAATCGGACCATGCCCTCGCCGCGGACCCACGAGCATCGCCAAGCGGCGACCCTCGCCGGGCTCCTCTACGTCACGGACGGAGTGGACGGCATCCGTCGGCGCCGTTGCGGGACGGGGTGGATCTACTACGCGCCGAACGGGTCGCGCATCAGAGACCCGCACACCCGGAAACGGCTGAACGCGCTGGCGATCCCGCCGGCCTGGACCGACGTGTGGATTTGCCCTGATCCCAACGGCCATATCCAGGCGACGGCGCGCGACGCCCGCGGCCGGAAGCAGTATCGCTACCATCCCTCATACCGCGAAACGCGTGACCGGTCGAAGTTTCGCCGCATGCTCGAGTTCAGCGAGGTCCTCCCGATCCTCCGGGAAGGCGTGGAGCGGGATCTTCGCGCCGGCGACCTGTCCCGTCGCCAGATCCTCGCCACCGTGGTGCGGCTGCTGGACAAGACGCTCATTCGTGTCGGCAAGGATGAATATGCCCGCGCAAATCGCTCCTTTGGGCTGACGACTCTGCGCAGGCGGCATGTGAGGGTCGATGGGGCCTCGTTGCGATTCAGCTTCCGCGGCAAGAGCGGGGTCGAGCACTCCGTGGCCGTTACCGACCCCCGGCTCGCTCGCATCATCCAGCGGTGCCAGGATCTGCCGGGGCAGGAATTGTTCCAGTGCCTCGACGCATCCGGGAAGCGTCAAACCGTTTCGTCGGACGACGTGAACGCCTATCTTCGGGAAATCACCGGACGCGATGTCACGGCCAAGGATTTCCGCACCTGGGGAGGCACGATGGTGGCTGCTGTTGAGCTGCGGGCGATTGGGCCTGCGGCGAGCCGTCGTGAAGCGGACCGGAACATCGTCCGGGCGATCGACGCGGTGGCAGAGCGGCTCGGGAACACGCGTGCCGTGTGTCGGAAGTACTACGTGCACCCCGCGCTGGTGCACGCCTACCTCCTGGGCCACACCGCCCCGCTGTCCCACACCCCGCCGTCACGTCGCGCCCGCCGCGGGCAGCCGGCCGCCGCGCTACGGCGGGACGAGGTCGTGGTTCTGCAATTCCTCCAAGAGAAAGTGTCGGGCGCTCGTTAGGTCCCCCACGGCCGACCTCCCGAGGTTTCGTGTCCATCCCTTTCAGTTTCCATGGCTTAGCGGTGGGAAGTGACTTTGAGGCAGTGTCCGGTGTCATAATAGGTGAGGAGACAGAAATGGGATTAGGAAGACTTGAGATGCTCCGCCTCGGTGCCGCCATCATCCTTGCGCTGCTCCTGTCGCCGCTCTCGGCTCACGCCGAACTCTGGCGTTGCCACCAGGCAGATGGTTCAGACGTCTTCACCGACACGTTGACGGACACCGGAACGTGCCAGAAGTACAAGGCAGCAGCCGACGTCACCGTTGTGCCGAGTTCCTCGAGGACGACACTGTCCGAAGTGGGTCCCAGTAAGCCGGCGTTTACGCAGCAAGAACTCGATCAGATGCTGGCGCCGATTGCGCTTTATCCCGACTCGCTGCTGTCGCAGATCTTGATGGCCTCGACGTATCCGCTCGAGGTCGTTGAGGCCGCGCGGTGGTCCAAGGCCAACCCCACCCTCAAAGGCGACCAGGCGGTCCAAGCGATTGCCCAGAGTACTTGGGACCCCAGCGTCAAATCGCTCGTTGCTTTTCCACAGATCCTCCAGATGATGGACGAGAAGCTGGACTGGACGGAACGGCTCGGCGATGCGTTTCTCGCCCAGCAGACACAGGTGATGGACACGGTCCAGAATTTGCGTCAGAAGGCGTATGAGGCCGGCAATCTCAAGTCGACCGACCAAGTCCGCGTGGATCAGCAGGGGCAGACCATCGTGGTCGAGCCAGCGAACCCTCAAGTGATCTACGTCCCCTACTACGATCCACTGGTGGTCTACGGGCCATGGTGGTGGCCGGCGTACCCGCCGGTCTATTGGGCGCCTTGGCCTGGCTATTTCGTGGGCCCTGGATTCGCCGTGGGTTTCACCTGGGGCGTCGGGATACCGGTGGGTGTTGGGTTCTTCTTCGGCGCCTTCGACTGGCCACACCGCCATGTCACCGTCGTCAACGTGAACAACTTCTTCTTCAAGACGGTGAACGTGAACCGGGTGACTGTTTGGCAACACGATCCAGTCCATCGCCGGGGTGTTCTCTATCGGGATGCGTCGTTGCGCCAACAATTTCGCCGCACGAGCGCGTCGCCCGAGGCACGGCACGATTTCCGTGGACACGAGCCGTCTTCGTTTGAGGGTCGCCGCGTATTTGGCACTCATCAGGAGGCGCGAGGCGGCCCCGGCAGTCGACCGGAAGAACGTGGCAGCCTCGGTAGTCTTGGCGCCCGTCCGAATATGGGCAGCCCTCCCAGTCGCATGCACGTGCCCGACGTGAGCCGTCCCGACGTGCGCAGCGTCCCAAGCCGCCCGAGTGTGCCAAGCGGATTCAGCCGTCCTCCTGTTGAACTACGGCCCCATGCCTTCGAGGGCGTAGGCCATGGAGCGGACGTGCGGACCTTCAGCGCGCGCGGGAACGCGAGCTTCCAAGGATCGGCGCCACGGTCTTCCGGCGGCTTTCGCGGCAGCAGCGGAAGTTCGCGCCACTAGCAGCAGCGAAGTGATCTCCCAACCTTTTTAAATCCATTTGTGTCGAGGGAACTATGGTGAACAGGACAATCTGCGCATTGGCGCTCATTGTGATGGCGCCCGTGGCCCTGGCGGCGACTGCAGGGCCAAAGAGTTTTGCGTCGCCCGAGGCAGCGATCGCCGGACTGGTTGATGCTGTCAAGTTGAACGATCAACCGATGTTGAATGGGATTCTAGGCTCTCACGGCAGCAAGCTGACGAGTTCGGGTGACGAGGTCGCCGATCGGCAAAACCGCGAGACGTTTCTCAAGGCCTATGGCGAAGCCCACAAGCTCGTGCTCGAAGGCGACACGAAAGCAACGCTCGTGATCGGTAAGGACGAGTGGCCGATGCCGATTCCGCTCGTGAAATCGGATGGCGGTTGGCGTTTCGACACCCAGCAGGGCGAAAAGGAAATTCTCGCTCGCCGCATCGGCCGCAACGAAATGGCGGCGATCCAGGTTTGCCTCGCGATCGTCGACGCCGAGCGAGAGTACGCGGCGCTGGACATGGACGGCGATGGTATTCCGGAATATGCACCCAAATTCGTGAGCGCGTCCGGCAAGCGCGATGGGCTCTATTGGCAGACAAAGGCGGACGAGCCGCCGAGTCCGCTCGGGCCGCTGCTGGCGGCAGCGGCGAGCGAGGGGTATTCACGCTCAGGCTCTCGGACTCTTGCACCCTATCATGGCTATTTCTATAGAATTCTCACCAAGCAGGGGCAGGAGGCGCCGGATGGGGCCTACGACTATTTTGTCAAGGGCATGATGGTCGGCGGTTTCGCGGTGATTGCCTATCCGGCGCGTTATGGTGCGTCAGGCGTCATGAGTTTTATTGTCAATCATGAGGGGGTGGTCTATGAA
>VBOO01000183.1 GCA_005877505.1 Nitrospirota bacterium | reverse complement strand
GGGTGACGAGCGGGCCGGGCAGCCCCAAGGACTGGCTCGCCCTCTATCCAACTGGGGCCGCGGACACCGTGTTTGTGGACTGGTTCTTCCTGAATGGGACGAAGAGTGCCCCGGCGGTGGGGCTCACGACGGCGACAGTCCCGTTCACGCTGCCGAATACGCCAGGGACCTACGAGGTGCGGTTCTTTGCCAATAACACGTTCCAGCGGATGGGGACCACACCGGCGGTGGCGGTGGTGAACGACACTACGCCGCCCGCAGTCTCGATGATCGCGCCAGCCGCTGGCGCGACTGTCTCGGGCACGGTCACGGTCTCCGCGAGCGCCACCGACAACGTGGGCGTGGTCGGGCTGCAGTTCAAGCTGGACGGGGTGATGAACCTGGGGGCAGAACTAACGACCGCGCCCTATTCGATCTCCTGGAACACGACCACCGCCAGCGGTGGCTCGCATGGCGTGGCCGCTGTGGCCCGCGATGCGGCCGGCCACATCGCCATGTCCGCCCCGGTCACCGTCACCGTCGCTAACGACCCGCCACCGACTGAAGGTGATGTGTTTGTATCAATGGACGCCGATGTGCAAGGCATTGTGCAATGGCGGAATCCTGACGGGTCCTTGCGGCAGGTGTTGGCCGGTAATTCCAGCGGGCAAGCGAGCAGCGTCGCGTTTGACGCCGCTCGGAACCTGTATGTGCCGCACTGGTGTTTTAATAGTAACTGCTTCCATCCCAACAACGCAGTAGAGCGCTGGGACCCCAACGGCAACCTCTTGGGCACCTTCGGGCGTACTGTCAATGGCACGAATCCTTACAACTGCAATCCCTCGTCCTTGGCCTTCGACGCCGCAGGGAACGTGTACGTCGGCCAAGCCGACTGCGATGGAACCATCCTCAAATTCGATGCGGCCGGGACCCTGGTGACGTCCTTTACTGTGACCAAAGAAGTGCGAGGCACAGACCATATCGATCTGGCCAGCGACGGCTGCACGATCTTCTACGCCTCACGGGGGAAAAACGTCTTGCGGTACAATGTGTGCACCAGGACCCAACTTCCGAATTTCAATACCCAGCCCTTGCCCGGAGACAACGCGTTCCACCTGCGGATCCTTCCGGACGGAGGCGTCCTGGTGGCCGACTCTCAGGTGATTGTGCGCCTGGACGCATCCGGCAACCAAATCCAGACCTACGTCGCGCCCGGGGAATTCAACCTCTGGGGAGGGCTGGATCTCGTGGGGGACGGCACCTTCTGGGCGTCTAACGCAGGCTCTGCCAATATCGTCAGGTTCGATCTCCAGTCGGGGGCCGTGCTGGCCCGTTTCAACACGGGAACTGGCAGTAATAACCTTGCCGGCGTGGGGGTGCGCCCCCCCGCCGACACCGCTCCACCGTCGGTGACAGTGACGGCGCCAGCCGCTGGCTCTCCAGTCGCGGGCACGGTCACGGTCTCCGCGAACGCCACTGACAATGTAGGCGTCGTCGGGGTCCAGTTCAAGCTGGACGGCGCCAACCTCGGCGCGGAACTAACCACGGCGCCCTATGCCGTTTCCTGGAATACGACCTTGGTGGCGAACGGAACCCACATTCTTAGCGCCGTCGCTCGCGATGCCGCGGGCAATACGGCGACCTCAGACGCAGTCACGGTGACCGTGCAACCGCCCCCACCGACGGTGAACGGCAGCGGTGTGGCGATCACCGTGGCGCCCGGCGCGACGGTGATCGTGGGGGTGACGAGCGGGCCGGGCAACCCGAAGGACTGGCTCGCGCTCTATCCAACGGGGGCCGCGGACGGTGCCTATCTGGCCTGGTTTTTCCTGAACGGGACGAAGAGCGCCCCGGCGGTGGGGGTCACGACGGCTACGGTCCCGTTCACGCTGCCGAATACGCCAGGGACCTACGAGGTGCGGTTCTTCGCCAATAACACATTCCAGCGGCTGGGGACCACGCCGACAGTGACGGTGGTGCCAGTGACTGTGACGGTGAACGGCAGCAGTCTGGCGATCAGGGTGGCGCCTGGAGCGACGGTGAGCGTGGAAGTGACGAACGGGCCTGGCACCCCCAAGGACTGGCTGGCGCTGTATACCATGGGGGCGGCGGACAGCGCCTATCTGGACTGGTTTTTCCTGAACGGGACGAAGAGCGCCCCGGCGGTGGGGGTCACGACGGCGACGGTTACTTTCACGCTGCCGACCACGCCAAGGGCCTACGAGGTGCGGTTCTTCTCCAACAACACGTACCAGCGACTGGGGACCACACCGACGGTGACGGTGAGATGACTTGCCCCCTTAAACCTGCCCAGGTCCTCTGTGAAGGCCTGGGCACCCAGCAATGCTAATCCCCTTAAACCATACAAGTAGCAGAGTAGTCTTTCACCCTGCATCCAAGCCTCCTCGGTCTTGTTCTTTCCAGACCCGCTGCCTCCGCGCATTCCATCGCAACCCCTCTTTCTGCTAGAATGGCCTCCCCATGGACATCCTGGCTGAGATCAATCGCGTCATGGAGCTCGAGAGCCGCGCCATCGGCCGGCTTCTCCAGACGGTCGGGCCGGCGTACGAGAAGGCCGTCTTGATGATCTATGCCTGTCCAGGGAAGGTCATCCTGACCGGGATGGGCAAGTCCGGGATCATCGCGCAGAAGATCGCCTCGACCATGGTCTCCACGGGCACGCCGGCCATGTTCCTCCATCCTGCTGAGGGCGCGCACGGGGACATCGGGATCGCGCACAAGGACGACGTCATCCTCGCCATCAGCAAGTCGGGCGAAAGCGATGAGCTGATCGGATTGCTGCCGACCATCCGGCGCATCGGGGCCCGGCTCATCACGATCACCACCGATGCCGACTCCACGATCGCACGTCAGTCCGACATCGTCCTGCAGACTCCCATCGAGGAAGAAGCCTGCCCCTTGAACATGGCCCCGACCTGCAGCACGACGGCGGCGCTCGTCGTGGGCGACGCGCTGGCGATGGCGTTGATGAAGCTCCGCAACTTTCAGCCGGAGGAGTTCGCCCTGTATCACCCCGGCGGGCAGATCGGAAAGCGCCTGCTTCTGACCGTGCGCGATCTCATGCGGACGGGCGCGCGGAACCCGGTGGTGCGTGTGAACGCCTCCGTGCAGGAGATGTTCTCCGAGATCACTGCGAAACATACCGGCGCGGTGTCGATCGTGGACGACGCGGGCAAGCTCGTCGGCCTGGTGACCGACTATGACATTCGGCGCGCGGTCGGCGAGGGACGGAACATCTTTACGATGACCATCAGGGAGATCATGAACCCCAACCCGGTCCGGGTCAACGTGGATGAAAAAGCCATCAAGGCGCTCAAGATCATGGAGGAGCGCGAGAAACCGCTGGCAGTGCTGCCGGTCGTGGACTCCACCTCCATCGTCCGCGGCATGATCCACCTGCACGATCTCATTGATAAGGGATTGTGACGAAGCCCATCCCACATCTCTATGCCGTCGTGCTGGCCGGAGGCAGCGGGACCAGGTTCTGGCCGCTCAGCCGCGAACTCTATCCCAAGCAGCTCCTGAAGGTCCTCAGCAAACGGACCCTGATCCAGCAGACGGTCCACCGGGTGCGTCCAATAGTCCCGGCCGAGCGGACGTTGGTGGTGACGGGCGCGGGCCACGCGGACGGCATTCGCATTCAACTGGACGGGGCCGACGGGGTTCCCAAGGAGAATATCCTGATCGAGCCGGTGGCCCGCAACACCGCAGCGGCGATCGGCTGGGCGGCCGAAGCCGTCCGCCGGCTTGACCCGGATGGCGTGATGCTGGTGATGCCGGCCGACCACGTCATTCCCGATGAAAAGAAATTCCTCCGGGCGGTCGCCTTGGGGATCCAGGTGGCCCAGACCGGGAAACTCGTGACCTTCGGGATTGCGCCCACGCGGCCGGAGACCGGCTATGGCTACATCAAATCCGTGGGGCGCCGTCCGTTGTG
>VBOO01000176.1 GCA_005877505.1 Nitrospirota bacterium | reverse complement strand
CGCGGCGGGCTCGCGCTCGCCGCGTACTCGGAAGCCCGCAGGCCGGCCCGCCTCCCGAAGACGATCGTCTCCATCAAGGAGTTCCCGCCCAGCCGGTTCGCCCCGTGGATGCTGACACAGGCACATTCCCCCGCGGCATAGAGGCCGGCGATGCCGGTCTCGGCCCACGTGTTGGTCTTGATGCCGCCCATCACGTAGTGGGCCCCCGGCCGCACCGGGATCGGCGATTCGATCGGGTCCACACCGGCGAAGTCCAGCGCGAGCTGGCGGATCTGCGGCAGCCGCTCCAGGATCCGCTCACGGCCCAGGTGGCGCAGGTCCAGGAGCACGCAGCCGTCCACGCCGCGGCCTTCGGCGATCTCAGTGTCGATCGCCAGCGACACGGTGGACCGCGTGCCGAGCTCCATCTGCTCCGGCGCGTACCGCTTCATGAATCGCTCGCCCAGCGTATTCAGGAGGTAGCCCCCTTCGCCTCGCGCCCCCTCACTGATCAGAATGCCGGTGCCCTTCAGGGTGGTCGGGTGGAACTGGATGAACTCCATGTCCATCAGCGGCGCGCCAGCCCGGTAGGCCATGCTCATGCCGTCCCCGGTGTTGATGACGGCGTTGGTGCTGGTGAGGTAGAGCCGGCTGCATCCGCCGGTCGCCAGGATGACGGCCTTGGCGCCGATGGCGTGCAGGCCTCCCTTCAGGAGGTCCCAGGCGACGACCCCCTGGCAGACGCCGTCCTCAACGATCAGCGATGTGACATACCACTCCTCGTAGACGACCACCTCGCGCTTGAGGAGCTGCTCGTACATGGCGTGCAGAAGCGCATGGCCAGTGCGGTCAGCGGCGTAGCAGGTGCGGGGAAAGCCGGCGCCGCCGAACGGGCGCTGCGCGATGTGGCCTTGCTCGTCTCGGCTGAAGATCACCCCCATGCGCTCCAGCGCATGGATGTCGTCCGGGGCCTCGCGGCACATCACCTCGATGGCGTCCTGATCGCCAAGCCACAGACCACCCTTGACGGTGTCGTAGGCGTGCTTCTCCCAGGAGTCGTTCTCGCCCAAGGCCGCGTTGATGCCGCCCTGCGCGGCAACAGAATGGCTGCGGACGGGATGGACTTTCGAGACGATGGCCACGTCCAGGCCCGGCGCGGCAGCCACGGCCGCCCGCATGCCGGCCAGGCCGGCGCCGACAATCAGAATGTCATGGATTCGTTCCAGTTGTCCCATGTCAGCGTTCCATGATTACCCTACTGTGCAGCCCCTTGGCAAATCACGTCGCCCATGCTAACCTTCCAAAGTGACCATCCTTGCCGTTCCCCATCCCCATCGTGTAGGGAATCGTACCCAAAGTTTATACTATATGAGGTGTGAGCATGGAGGCTTGTAGTTGAATCTCTCGGCCGACCGGTTTGTTCACCGCCATCTCGGACCGACGGACGCCGACATCCAGGAGATGCTGGCGACGCTCGGCTTGCAGTCACTCGACGCGCTGGTCGACGCGACCGTGCCGGCAGATATCCGGATGCGCAAGCCCCTGGCGCTCGACCCGAACATGGGCGAGTTCGAGGCGCTGGCGAAACTGCGGATCCTGCACGACCGGAATCAAGTCTTCCGTTCCTACATCGGGACGGGCTACCACGACTGCATCACCCCGCCGGTGATCCAGCGAAATGTCTTAGAAAATCCCGGCTGGTACACCCAGTACACGCCGTACCAGGCGGAGATCGCTCAGGGACGCTTGGAGGCGTTGTTCACCTTCCAGACGATGGTGGCCGACCTGACCGGTCTGCCGCTCGCCAACGCGTCGCTGCTGGACGAAGCGACGGCAGCGGCCGAAGCGATGATGATGTGCCTGCGCATCAAGGGCGATGGGAAGAAGGGCTTTTTCGTCGCGCAGGACTGCCACCCGCAGACCATCGCGGTGCTGCAGACGCGGGCCCAGCCCTTCGGGATCACCCTGCTCATCGGGCCGCCCGAGGCGATCAACTTTCAGAAGCAGGACCTCTTCGGCATTCTCGTCCAGTATCCGGCGACGGACGGCGCCGTCCGCGACTACAGCGCCCTGGTGGCGCAAGCTCACGCGGCCAGCGTGATGGTGGTGGTCGCCACCGACCTGCTCGCCCTCACATTATTGCGCCCGCCGGGCGAGTTCGGCGCCGACATCGCCGTCGGCTCGAGTCAGCGCTTGGGCGTGCCGCTCGGGTTCGGCGGCCCGCATGCCGCATTCCTCTCCGCAAAAGACGAGTACAAGCGCCAGCTTCCTGGCCGCATCGTGGGCCTATCGCGGGACTCCCACGGGAATCCGGCTTACCGGCTGGCCCTGCAGACGCGCGAGCAGCACATCCGCCGCGACAAGGCGACGAGCAACATCTGCACGGCCCAGGTGCTCCTGGCCGTGATGGCCAGCATGTACGCGGTGTACCACGGGCCCGAGGGGCTTCGTCGGATCGCGGAGCGCGTGCACGGCTTCGCAGTGATGCTTGCGGAAGGCCTGCGCCGCATGCGTTACAAGCTCGGCAGCGAGCCCTTCTTCGACACCATCCGCGTCTGGCCGGGCGAGCACTCCGGAAAACGAGTCCTCGCGCTGGCGCACGAGCGCCGCATCAATCTCCGGCTGTTCGAGGACGGCTCTCTCGGCATCGCGCTGGACGAAGTCACCACGGCTGAAGAGGTACAGGCGCTCTTCGAAGTCTTCGGGGGAGGCCGGCCGGTGCCCTTCACTGTCGAGAACCTCCTAGCCAAGGCCGACTGCGCCCTCCCGCCCGTGTTGACGCGGACGAGCAAGTACCTCACGCACGCCGTCTTCAACCGATACCACTCCGAGCACGAGATGCTCCGGTACGTCTATCGCCTGCAATCCCGGGACCTCTCGCTGGTCCATTCGATGATCCCGCTGGGCTCCTGCACGATGAAGCTGAACGCTACCGTGGAAATGATCCCCGTCACCTGGAAGGGGTTCGGCCGGATCCATCCCTTCGCCCCGCCCGAGCAGACCCGCGGGTACCAGGAGCTTTTCCAGCAATTGGAGACCTGGCTAGCGGAGATCACCGGCTTCGCCTCCATCTCGCTCCAGCCGAATGCCGGCTCGCAGGGCGAATACGCCGGGCTGCTGGTCATTCGGGCCTATCACTGCCACCGGGGTGAGGGCCAGCGCGACATCTGCCTGATCCCCGTCTCGGCCCACGGCACCAATCCGGCCAGCGCAGTCATGGCCGGGCTCAAAGTGGTGCCGGTGGCATGCGACGAGCGCGGCAACATTGATCTGGGCGATCTGGAGGCCAAGGCCAAACAGCACCGCGACAAGCTGGCTGCGCTGATGATCACTTATCCGTCCACTCACGGGGTGTTCGAGGAAAGCGTGCGCCGCGTCTGCCGGATCGTGCATGACTGCGGCGGGCAGGTGTACATGGACGGCGCCAATATGAACGCCCAGGTCGGGCTCTGCCGGCCGGGGGACATCGGCTCCGACGTGTGCCATCTCAATCTCCATAAGACATTCTGCATCCCGCACGGGGGCGGCGGGCCAGGCATGGGGCCGATCGGAGTGGCCGCGCATCTGACGCCGTTTCTGCCGGGACACCCGGTCACGAACCTGGGCGGAACGGACTCCATCGGGCCGATCGCGGCGGCACCCTACGGGAGCCCGAGCATCCTGACGGTCTCGTGGGTCTACATCGCGCTGATGGGCGGCGACGGGCTGACCAAGGCGACCCAGGTCGCGATATTGAACGCGAACTACATGGCCAAGCGGCTCGAGAAGCACTTCTCCATCGTCTACACCGGCAGGAACGGGTTCGTGGCGCACGAGTTCATCCTGGACCTGCGGCAGTTCAAGGAGAGCACCGGCGTTGAAGCGATGGATGTCGCCAAGCGCCTGATGGACTATGGCTTCCACGCGCCGACGGTGTCCTGGCCGGTGCCAGGGACCCTCATGATCGAGCCGACGGAGAGCGAGTCGAAGGCGGAGCTCGACCGGTTCTGCGAGGCGATGATTGCGATTCGTGGGGAGATCCAGGAGATCGTCGAGGGGCAGGTGCCGCGCGACAACAACGTGCTCAAGAACGCTCCGCACACG
>VBOO01000046.1 GCA_005877505.1 Nitrospirota bacterium | reverse complement strand
TCATCGGCGCTGACACCCCGCAAGCCGAGGCGATCATGCGTGACCTGTACCGCCCCCTGTACTTGATCGAGACCCCGTTCGTCTTCACGGACATCGCCACCGCCGAGATGATCAAGTACGCCTCCAACGCGTTCCTGGCCACCAAGGTGTCCTTTATCAACGAGGTGGCGAATCTCTGCGAGCGGGTGGGAGCGGACGTGCAAGTAGTGGCCAAGGCCATGGGGCTCGACCATCGCATCGGGTCCAAGTTCCTTCACGCAGGGCCGGGCTACGGAGGGTCGTGTTTCCCCAAAGACATTGCGGCGATGATCCAGACCGGCCGCCACGCGGGCTGCCTCATGGAAATCGCCGAGGCAACCGCCCGCGCCAATGTCAAGCAGCGGGCGCGCATGGTGGAGAAGATCAAGGGCGCGATGGGGGGCTCCATGGCGGGCAAGTGCATCGCGGTGCTCGGGCTCACCTTCAAGCCCAACACCAACGACCTGCGGGACGCGCCGTCGCTGGAGATCATCCCGAAGCTCCAGGACGAAGGCGCGACGATCCGCGCCTATGATCCCGCCGGGATGGACGAGGCGCGCAAGCTGCTCCCGGAGATCACGCTCTGCGCGAGCTCCTACGACGCCGCCGAGGGCGCCGACGCGCTGGTGCTCATGACCGAGTGGAACCAGTTGCGCAACCTGGACCTCGAGCGGATCAAGCGGAGTCTCACAGCGCCCGTCTTTGTGGACCTCCGCAACGTATACGAGCCGGCCCGCATGGCGTCGCTCGGCTTCCACTACACATCGGTCGGCCGACCGGCCTCCCGCGCCAAGGACGGCACGTAATCACATCACTTCGGTCTTCGGCTTGGGCTTGTATCCCATCCGATCGAGCAGCTTGCGGATGCGCGCTTGGAGGGTTTCGTCTGTCGCGAGCATGACCTCCGTCAAGGGCTCGACGGCCGGTTTGCCGATCTTGCGGATGATCTCGGAGGCAGCCTGTCGGAGGTCGTCGTCCTCGTGCGTCAGCAGGCTGGCCACCGCCGGCACGCTCGGGGCGCCGATCTTGATGAGGGACTCGTAGGCCCGCTGACGAATGTCGTTCACCTCGTCGGTCAAGGCTTCAATCAGTGGTCCCACCGCGCGCGGATCGGCTAAGTTGCCCAGGACCTCCACCGCGTACTTCCGGGTGAGCCAGTGACTCTCATTGAGCGCGGCCAGCATCTCTTCCACGCGGGTCTTCTGGGCGTCCCGAGAGCGGATCGTGATGCCCTTGACGATGCGCCGCTTGGTCGGCGCGCCGTGCAGGGTGCCGCCCGGCTCTTCCTCGATCACCCGAACCGTGACACCGTCCCCCGGCTTGATCTTTTTCAGATCGTCGAGGAGGTCATCGCCGACCTCCAGCACCACGGTCTTCCCTTCGTAGGCGAGGAGCTCGATCTCCAGCGTCCGGCTCTCGACATCGACCTTGACCACCTTTTCGGAAATGAGATTGAACCCGTCCTTCTTAATCCCCGGACCGCCCTTGCCGATCTGGATCAATTTGGGTGCATCGTCAGCCATTCACTCTCTCCTTCGCCTTACGTATTCGGCGGGGTCCAGCCCAGGCTCGACAGAGCCCCCTCCGCCGTTTCCCGGACCATGTCGTTCTCATCCTCGAGCAGGGGGAGCAGATCCTCGACCGCTCGGCGATCGCCGAGACGGGCCAGCGACTCCGCCGCGTTCCGCCGCACCAACCAGTCCTCGTCCCGCAGCGCCTCCCGCAAGCCGTCCAGCGCCCGTGTGTCCCCGATCAGCCCGAGAGCCTCCGCCGCGTGGCGTTTCACGATCCAGTTGCCGCTGGCCAGGCCTCGCAGCAGTCCGTCCACGGCGCGGGGGTCCGGAATCTTCTTGAGCGCGCGCGCGGCTTCTTCCCGCACCGTCTGGTCGAGCAGGGCTTCGATCAGCCCGTCCACTGCCCGCGGATCGCGGAGTTTCTCCAAGGCCATGACCGCCGCCTGCCGCACAGCCCCATCCCGATCCTTGAGGGCGGCGATCAGGGGCTCGATGGCCCGTTCATCCTTGAGCGAGCCCAGCGCCTCCGCCGCCTGCTCGCGCACGGCCCAGTCGTCGTCTCGCAGCGCTTCGAGCATCGCAGGGACTGCGTCGGCTCCCACCTGCACCACCGCTTGCCGAGCCGCTTCCCGGATCACGCGGTCTTCGTCAGCGAACAGATTGATGAGATGCGCCACGGCCGCCGCCCCGAGCTGCCCCAGGCTGGCCACGGCATGATCCCGCAGGGCCTCGTTGTCGTCACGCAAGGCTGCGAGCAACTGCTCGATACGGCGATCCGTCTCGCCGCTCATACGGTGATGCCCCCATTCGGCATGTCAGGCCCTGCTGCTGTCCGTGGCGTGGGAGCCGGCACCTCCTCGTCCCACTCATCGCGCGCCGCCGTTTCTTCCTTCTGCGGCATCCCCTGCTCGCTCATGAGCTTGTCCAGCTTGTCCATGATCAATCCGCCGTGATAGCTCACCAGCCCGTCTCGATCGGCTCTCATTCGCTTGATCAGCTCGACGTGCGGCAGGAGCACGCTCACGTCCTTGATCTTGGACAGCCCCTCGGACGCGGCCAGGCGTGTCGTCGGGACATTGACGGCCTCGACTAGCACCTCGACCGCGCGCGTATCGCCGAACTCGCCCAACGCCTTGATGCAACTCTCGCGGACGCCCATATCGCGGTCGGCCTTGGCCTTGCGGAGCAATGGCTCGACAGCCCGCAGATCCCCGATGAGCCCCAGGGCCTGCGCCGCCACCTCGCGGACCATCCAGTGCTCGTCCTCCAACGCCACAAGGAGATCTGACACCGCCGGCCGTCCCAGCGCGATCAGGTTCATCACGACTCCGACCCGCGCTTCCTCCAACGCGACCGTGTCCTCAATCTCCCGCAAGCCATCCAGAATGTTCTCGATCCGCTCGCGCAGCTCGGCGATGCGCTTCAACGACCGCGAGGCAATGACGCGGAGCTCGGGATCGCCCATGGCTTCGATCCAGGCGTCGGCGCTCCGGGGATCCGCCAGTTGCTCCATGGCCTCGGCGGCCATCCGGCGCGCGGTCGGATCCTGGCTCTTGAGCATGGCGACCAGCGGGTCCAGCGCGCCGGGGTCCTTCAAGCGGCCCAGGACCGACGCGGCGGTATCGCGATGGTCCGGCTCTTCGAGCAGACGGACCAACGACGCCAGCGCAGAATCGTCGGCGACATGCTGTAAGGCTTCCGCGGCCGCAGTGCGCACGATCGGTTCGGGGTCCTTGAGGAGCTCGACGATGGGGACGCCGGCGGTCCGGTCCTTGATCCGCCCCAGCATGAGCGCCGCCTCGGCGCGCAGGCGCGGGTTCTCGTCGGCCAGCACCCCGAGCAGATGTCGCACGGCCTCCGGCCCGCGCTTCAGGAGCTCAGCCGTCGCGTTCATCCGCTTCCAGTCTTCCTCGTGGATGATCTCCTTGACCAAGTCCTCTGTCTTATCTCTCTTGGCCATGCCTGCCGGTCAGCCTTTTGCTCCCTCCGCGGTCGTCTTGTCAGGCGCGCCTTCCTGGCCCTCTTCGGGCGGCATCCAGCCAAGTTGCATCAGAATATCCATCACCAGGGCCCGCAAGGAGGCTGCGGCGTCCAGGCGATTGGAGGCGAACGACATGACGTTCTCGCTCAGCTGCTCGACTTTGGACGCCTCGGGATCGTTGATGAAGTCCACCAGCATGTCGATCACTTGTGGCCCCAGCTCGATCAGCGCCTGGGCCGCCTTCTCGCGCAGCCGCGTGTCTTTCAGGGCCTGGCACAGGGCCGGCACGCTGCGGAGGTCATTGATATGGCCCAAGGCCAGCGCTGCCTGCTCCCGGATGAACCATTCCTCGCTGACGATGCAGCCCGGCATCGGCGTGCCTTTCAGATTGATCCCGACGCCTTCCAAGACCCGGATCAGGGGTTCGACGGAGCGCGGGTCCGCGATCATGCCCAACGCCATGACGGCCCGCACCCGGACGGCGCCGTCCTGCATTGCTTCGATGAGTGCGGGCACGGCGCTGGGATCGCCGATCATGCCCAGCGCGATGGCCGCGTCTTCCCGCACGGCGCGGTCCTTGTCCTTCAACACCGCGATGAGGTGCGGCACGGGGCGGGAATCCCGCAACCAGGACCGGCCGGTTGGATAGTCGCTGGTGATCCCGCCCAGCGCCTGTACCGAATGGAGCCGGACCTGGAAGTTCTCATCCTTCAGTCCTTCGATCAAGGGCTCCACCGTCGGCTCCCCGATTTGGGTGAGCGCGATGGTCGCGGCCACCCGCACCAGCTTGGAGGTATCCTTGAACAGGGCCATCAAACCCTTGATGGCCTTCGGATCGCCGATCCGCCCCAGCGCCTCGGCCGCGATCGTGCGCACGGACCCATCCCGGTCCCGCAAGGCGGCGATCAGCGGGTCCACGGCGCGCCTGTCCTTGATCAGCCCCAGCGCCTTGGCCGCGCCTTCCCGGACCCGCCAGCGTTCGTCGCGCAAGGCCGCAGTCAGGCGGTCAACGGCCGGCGCGCCGAGCGTCACGAAATCTTCCACCGCCCCATCCCGACATTCTTTAATGGTGTCGCCCAGCATCGGGACCAGGGCCTCGATTACCCGCGGCCCGCCGATCTTCGCCAGCGCGTGGCCCGCGTACATCCGAACGGACCAGTAATCGTCCTGCAAGGCCTCGATCAAGCCCTCTGTCGCAGCAGGTTCGGCCAGCTTGATCAGGGCTTGCGCGGCCTCGTCCCGTGTCGCATCGTCCGGGTCCGTCAACGCTTCCAGCCAGCCCGCCAGTTTGTTCGCCATGGTTAGACGCCTTCTTTCATCGTGGGCGCGGGCCGCCAACCCACCGCAGACAGGATCCCACGCGCATGAAATAAGATATTGGAATCCGTTTCGCTCTTCATCGCCGCCAGCAGCGGCGCCGCGATCCGGTGACCCATCTTGCTCAGGGCAGCCGCGGCGGCGGTGCGGAGCGTGGTGTCCTTGAGAGCGCGGATGAGGGGATCGATCGCGCGATCGTCCCCGATCTCGGCCAGCCCGCCGATGGCAAAGATCTGCGCTTCCATCTCCTCCACGTCCAGTTTGCCGGACTCGTCCCCGCAGACGGGCGCCCTGCGGGCATTGGTCGGGCGGTTCTTCCCAGCGACCACATCAATCAAGATCGGGACGGCCTGCGGGTCCTTGAGCTTGCCGAGCGCGTCCACCGCATAGGGTCTGACCGAGAGATCCGTGACGGCCTTCGCCAGGGCTTCGAACGCCGACCGATGACCGATGCTGCCGAGCGCCTTCGCCGCGTCCTGCCGGACGGCCATGTCGCGATCGTGAAGCATCACCTCGCACAGCGGCACGACGGCTTCCTCGGCGCCGATCTTTCCCAACGCCTCGCAGGCATGGAGGCGCAAGATCCATTCCTCATGCCGCAAGGCCGCCAGCAGGGTCGCCAGCGCCGGCCGGCCGATCCTGGCCAGGGCGTCCGTCGCATCCACTCGCACGGCCTTGACCGAGTCCATGAGCAGCGGGACCAATTCGCGGACTGCCCGCTCGTCTCCCAGGTTGCCCAGCGCCGTGGCGGCGTGCATCCGCACGATCCAGTTCGTGCTCGTCAGGCAGCCGATCAGCGGCTCCACCGTCTCAGGCGTCGCTAGGTCCTTGAGGATCGCCACGGCCGCTTCCTGCACGTTGCCGTTGGGGTCCCGCAAAGCCGCGAGCAACGCCGGCGCAGCCGCCGGCCCGATCTTTCGCAGGGCCGCTGTCGCCGCCTCCCGCACGGCGCGATCCTCGTCGTGCAGCGCCTCCACGAGCGGGCTGACCGCCCGCGGGTCGCGGAAATCCCCGAGCAGCGTCGCCGCCTCTTCCCGTAGCGCCCAGTCCTCATCCTTGAGAGCCGCGATTTCTTCCAACACGCGATCACTCATACACTAAATTGCTCACGTTAGCACACGGTTTTGAACACGGTCAACAGACTCTCGTCCCTCCCCCTCGACGGGGGAGGGAATAATTGAGTTAGGGATGGGCTTCGCGCCAGTTGCGGCCGACGCCCACATCCACCTTGAGCGGCACCGCCAGCGTCACCACCCGCTCCATCTCTTCGACCACGATCTTGCGGACCCGCTCGATTGCGCCCTCCACCACCTCAAAGATCAGCTCGTCATGGACCTGGAGGATCATCTTCGCCAAGGCCCCTTCCGCGTGCAGCCGGCCCCTGACGGCCAGCATGGCAAGCTTGATCACGTCCGCGGCCGTGCCCTGGATCGGCGTGTTCATCGCCATCCGTTCACCCATGCTCCGCTGGGTTGGATCGCCGCTCTGCAACTCCACAATGGGACGACGGCGCCCCAACAAGGTCGTGACGTAGCCTTCTTCTTTCGCCTTGGCGATGGTCCTGTCCAGGAAGGCCTTCACCCCCTGAAACTTTGTGAAGTAGGCTTCGATGTGCTTCTTCGCTTCCTGCTGCGAAATGCCCAACTGGGAGGAGAGCCCGTACGGACTGATGCCGTAGATGATGCCGAAGTTCACCGTCTTGGCCACCCGGCGCATGTCCTTCGTGATCTGCGAGGCTGGCAGATTGAAGATCTCCACCGCCGTCGCCGTATGGATATCGTCCCCGCGGACGAAGGCTCCGATGAGCACGGGGTCTTGCGAGAGGTGCGCGAGGATGCGCGGCTCGATCTGGTTGTAGTCGGCCGACAGGAGGAGCGAACCGGGCTCCGCCACAAAGGCCTCGCGAATGCGTATCCCCCATTCCCCCTTGACCGGGATGTTCTGAAGGTTCGGCTCGGATGAGGAGAGACGTCCCGTCGCCGTGATCGTCTGGTTCAGAGACGTATGCAGACGTCCGGTCTCGGGACGCACGAGCAGCGGCAGGGCGTCCACATACGTGGACTTCAACTTGCTAAGGCTGCGGTAGTTCAGGATCTCGGCCGGGAGGTCGTGCTGAAGGGCCAGTTGCGTGAGGACCTCCTCGTCCGTGGAATAGCCGGTCTTGGTCTTCTTGACCGGCGGGAGCTTGAGTTTCTCGAACAAAACCTCGCTGAGCTGTTTGGGCGAATTGACATTGAACTCCGTGCCGGCCTTCCGGTAGATCTCGTCGAGGATCCGGTCAAGTTGGCTTTCCAGCTCCTTCGACAATCTGGCCAGGACGTCAGTGTCCAGCCTAAACCCGGTCGCCTCCACCTCGCCCAGCACCACGGTGAGGGGAAGTTCCACCCGCTCGAACAGATCGCGCATGCCCGCGGCCACGAGCTTGTCGGCCAGGATCGGCCGCAGGCGCGCGATCGCTGAGGCCGCACTGGCGGCCAGCGTTGCGGTCTCTCCCGGATCGGGCTGCTCGAAGAGATCCTCCTTCTTCGGCTTCTTCCCAGGTGGCGCGTGGCCCAACGACTCGGCGAGATATTCCTGGGCAAGCGTCTCCAGGACGGGGCTCCGGCGGTTGGGGTTGAGGAGATAGCCGGCCACCATCGTATCGAAGCGCGGGTTCAATCGGACGCCGGTCCGCCGCAGCGCCAGCCAGGCGGATTTGGCGTCGTGGACAGAGACGTGCACGGCCGGATCCTCCAGCACCGGACGAAGATCCGCCAGGCCGTCCTCTCCTGGAAAATACGAGGCCTGGCCCGGGCACGCCCACACTCCGATGCCGCGCACGGCGGCCCCCAACGGATCGTCACCAGCAAGATCGCAGTGGATCGCCACCTCCGCCGCCTCCCTGATGGCTTGCGCCATCCGCGAGCGATCGGCAGGATCGTCGAGCACGGCCACCCGTTCTTCGTGACGGTTCTCTCCGCCCATCTGCTTGTGCATCGCGTTGAGCAGGCCCCAGAACTCGAGCTCGCGATAGAGCGCGATGAGCTCGTCGGTGCGAGCCTCGCCGAGGCGAAACCGCTCGCGATCGAAGGTGACCGGACAGTCCGTGACGATGGTCGCGAGTGTTCGGCTCTGGCGCGCCTCATCCGCATGCGCCTCCAGGAGGCCGCGGAGCTTGTCCCCCTTCACCTCGGACAGGTGCGTGAGAAGGTGCTCGATGGTGCCGAACTCGCCGATGAGCTTCTTCGCCGTCTTCTCGCCGATGCCCTTGACGCCGGGAATGTTGTCGGTGGCGTCTCCCATGAGGCCCATCACCTCGACGACCCGCGCCGGCTCGACGCCGAAGCGGTCCAGGCAGTCCTCCTCGGTCAGGAACTTGTCCTTGACCGGATCATAGATGCGGACCGCCGGCGACAGCAGTTGGAACATATCCTTGTCGCCGGTCACGATGACCACCTCCAATCCCTGCGACGCAGCCTGCACCGCCAGGGCGCCGATGAGGTCGTCGGCCTCATAACCGGCCAGCTTGACGACCGGGATCGCGAACGCTTCGACGACCCGATGGATGTACGGGATCTGCCTCGACAGCGCGTCCGGCATCGGTGGCCGGTGCGCCTTGTATTCCTTGAACGCCTCGTGTCGGAGGGTGGGCCCCTTCTCGTCAAACGCCACGGCGAGGTAGGCGGGGCGGCGCTCGCGGATGATCTTCTGCAGCATCGTGGTGAACCCGTAGACAGCGTTCGTCGGAACCCCCGTCGAGGTGGAAAGATCGGGAAGCGCGAAGAAGGCGCGGTAGAGGTAGCCGCTGCCGTCAATGAGGTAAAGAACCGGACGCTCCGTCATCAGGCCCATCGTAGCATCGCCCTCTCAGCGGGACAAGTCAGCGGAAAGCAGGTTTGCTGGGCCGCGTGGCGGCATGTATAATACCCATCGAGCGAAGCCCAGCCATCATGATGACATCCACTCCACAGACGCCGGCTCACGCCGGCACCTTTCTCTCTCTGGCGATGACAGCCGCGGCGGCATGGGCCTTCACCGGAGCGGGCGCAGGACTGGCCGCGGGACAGGCGGCCGCCTCGCCGCAAGTCGAGATCAAAAAACACTCGACCGGCAAGGAGGCCACGATCACGTACGGCGACGGGGAGTGGTTCATTCACATCGATGTCGACCAGGACCGAACCATGATCATCCGGACCGAATCCCACGACGGCAAGGAGACCAAAAACCAGCCGGAGATCGTCGAGCGTCCCATGTCGAACGCCGAGGTTGACCGCATCATCAACGACTGGATCAGCGGCATACAATCCACCCTCAAGCCTTGACCGACCCGAGCCCTCCGGTGAAGAAACCCAAATTCGTCATCTTCGCGCACGGCGGTACCTACGACAAGCTCTATCAGGCCGCCACCATCGGCATGACAGCCGCGGCGGTGGGCAAGGACGTCTATGTCTTCCTCATGTTCTGGGCGATCAAGAAGCTGGCGATGGGCGAGCTGGACAAGATCGATTTTTCGCCGGCCTACGAGGACCACGCCGAGGAAGTGGCCCGCGCGATGATCGAGAAGAAGGTGCCGAAGATCACCGAAATGTTCGAGGAAGCCAAGCAGGTCGGCAACTTCAAGGTCATCGCCTGCAGCGCCGGCCTGGAATACATGAGCGTGAAGTATGAGGACCTGGCCTCCAAGGTGGACGAGGTGCTGGGCCTGCCGCTCATTCTGAACCTGGCGGCTGATGCTGAAACGACCCTGTTCATTTGATGACCGTTAAACGTTATTCGTTATACGTTAAACGGTAACTCTGAAGTCTTCATGTCTTCACGATTAACGTTTAACGATTAACGTCTTCGTCACCTCGACTTCACGACCCCGACCCGCTCGCAGTAGCGCGCCAACTTGCACTGACTGCATCGCGGCGAGACCGGCGTGCAGACGTTCTGGCCGAAGGGCACCAGCAGATCGTTGTAGATCATCCAATAGTGTCGGGGCAGCTTGCGCCGCAGCACCTGCTCGCTCTGCTCGGGAGTCTTCGTCCGGATGTAGCCCCAGCGGTTGCTGATGCGGTGCACATGGACATCCACGCAGATCCCCGGCTTTCGAAACCCAAGGGCCACCACCAGATTGGCGGTTTTGCGGCCCACTCCCTTCAGCGTGAGCAACTCCTCGATGGAATCGGGGACCTTCCCCCCGTAGCGCGTCAAAAGATCCCGGCAGATGTCGTGGAGGTGCCGCGCCTTGGTCCGATAGAACCCGACGGGATAGATGGCGCGCTCGATCACCCTGCGCGGAACCGCCAGCATGGATTCCGGGGTGGTGGCGAGCCGGAACAGTCGGGCCGACGCCTCAGCCGTGGTCTGATCCTTGGTCCGGAGGCTCAGGACGGTCGAAATGAGGATTTGAAAAGGATCGCGACGCGACGCCCTGGCCACGACGCCCACGACCGGTTCTTTCCAGCGCTGGACTTCGCGCTTGAGGATCCGGATACAGGCGTCGATATCGTGGTTCTTCACAGGAGGTGAGCGGCGAGACAAGGGAACGAGCGTGCAGGTTCGGGAAGAGCGCTTACTCGGATTTGTGCTTGGCCAGCCACTTCTGGCGCCGGCGCTGGGCTTCACGCTCCTTATTTTTTCTCTTGAGGCTCGGCTTTTCGTAGAACCGGCGGCGCTTGAGCTCCCGAAACAGCCCTTCGCCAGCCAGCTTTTTCTTGGCGATCTTCAGGGCCTTCTCGACGTTGTTGTTAAAAACCTTAATTTCCATTCAGCGAACCCGTGCCGCTTCCTCCGTGATAAAATGGAACGCAATCTAACACAGACACACGAGGAAGAGCAAGGGCTTCGCTTGCGCTCGTATCGAGAGCCGAACTGCGGCTATTACCCGCGGGTGTGCGCCACCGCCGCCACCTGGCACCCCTTCACCGGGCAGGCGCCCTCGGCGCCCATCAGGGCAATCGGGTGCTCCGGGTTATCTGTCGGGTGGTACCGGTGGTACCAGGTACACTCCAGGCCGTACCCCTCGGCCGGGCTCGCCGTGTACTCGAACCAGAAATACCGGTACGTCCCTCCGGCGGCCTCTCGCTGGAGGTCGTCGGTAAGGTTGTGCTCGGCCCGACCGACACGGTCAGCCATCCGCCCGTTCCGTGACAGGATATACACACCCGGCGAAGTCTCCGTCACGAAGAGGTGAATGTACTTCAGGTTATAGGGTCCTGACATGCCTCCCTCCTTTCATGTGAAGATCCCCTCGCGGCTACCAGCACCTTGAATACCCGCAGCCGTAACACTTCTCGCAATTCTCCGTATGCACCAGCGGACTCTTGCAGTCCGGGCACGGCAAGCCTTCCGGGCGAGCCGCCAGGTCTCCCGCGGCGGAGTCCTGCCGCTGCTCCGGCGGGTGATAGCTCGCCAACGCCTTGGCGATGGCATCCCAGAGCGAGAGGACCCGATTGGCCCCGACGCCATAGGGGTTGCCGTCCTGAATGCCGATTAACTGCCTCGTGATCTCATGCATCGGAATCCGGTAGCGGAGCGCGAGACTGATGAGCCGGCACACACACTCCAAGTCCGCCTGGATCATCCCGCCGGCCTTGGCGACGGTCGCGAACGTCTCGAACGGCTGTCCGTTCAAGGAATTGATGGTCAGGTACATCTTGCCGTAGCTGGTATTGATCGCGATCGTCTCCCCGCTCACCCGGGTCGGCCGCTCCAGTTTGGCCGGCAGCGTCCCAGTCGCATGGGGCGCCCCCAACTGCTCCATCACCCGGTCGGCGGTCAGGTGGGTGCTCTCAGAAGGAGCGGTCACCACGGGCGCAGTCTTCTCTCTCGCAGACACCCCGACGTTCATGACCTGTTCCTCGCGGCTCCCGTCGCGGTACACCGTGATGCCCTTGCAGCCGAGTTCGTACGCCATCAGGTAGGCGGCCATCACGTCGTCCACCGTGGCAGTGTCCGGCATGTTGATGGTCTTGGAGACACCGCTGTCCGTGTGCTTCTGGAAGGCCGCCTGCATGCGGACGTGCCACTCCGGCGCAATGTCGTGGGCCGTGGCGAAGACCTTCTGCCATCGCTCGGGGATCTCCGGGAGGCCCCGGGCCGAGCCGTGATTGGCTAGGATCTTGTCCAGCAACCCCTCCCGCCAGAACCCTTCCCGTTTGGCCGTCTCGATGAAGATGTCGAGGATATACGGCAGGTGTTCGCCATCCATGACGTTCTTGAACCAGATGAGACTAAACTCCGGCTCGCAGCCGCCTGACGTGTCCGCAATCATGCTGATCGTGCCGGTCGGGGCCACGGTGGTCACGTAGGAGTTCCGCACCCGTTGGCCGCGCGCCTCGTGGAGGGAGCCCTTCCAGGAGGGGTACACGCCGCGCTTCTCGGCCATACGCCTGGACTTGTCGTAGCCGATCTCGGAGATGACCTTCATGATCTGCTCGCCCATTTGGACGCCGGCCTCTGAATCGTACTGGATGCCCAGCTTGAAGAGCATGCGGGCAAACCCCATCACGCCCAGGCCGATCTTCCGGTTGTCCCTCGTGCATTGCTCGATCTCGGGGATCGGGTACTTGTTCATGTCGATGACATTGTCCAGGAAATGCACGGAGGTCCGGATGGTCCGCTCCAGATGCGTCCAGTCCATCTCGTGGCGACCATCCTCGGTGCGGGTGAGATGGTTCTCCAGATTGATGCTCCCGAGGTTGCACGACTCGTAGGGCAGCAGCGGCTGCTCGCCGCATGGATTGGTGGCCTCGATCATCGCGTAGTGCGGCGTGGGATTCGTCCGGTTGGCCTGATCGATGAAGAAGAGCCCCGGCTCGCCGTTCCGCCAGGCGCACTCCGCAATCTTGTGCAGCACCTCGCGCGCGTTGAGTTGCGTGACGACTTTGCCGGATCGCGGGTTCACCAGGTCGTACAGCTCGCCGTCCAGGGCCGCCTTCATGAACGTATCCGTGACCGCGACGCTGATGTTGAAGTTGGTGATCTCCTTCGTGTCGGTCTTGCAAGTGATGAACTCCAGAATGTCGGGATGGTCTACCCGCAGGATGCCCATGTTGGCGCCACGCCGGGTGCCGCCTTGTTTGATGTGCTCGGTGGACTGGTTGTACACCTTCATGAACGACACCGGGCCGGACGCCACGCCTCCGGTGCTCCGCACCACGTCGTCTTTGGGTCGCAACCGGGAGAACGAAAACCCAGTGCCCCCGCCGGTCTGATGGATGAGCGCCTGGTGTTTCAGCGTGTCATAGATCCCGGTGATCGAGTCCTCGACCGGCAGGACGAAACAGGCGGCCAGTTGCTGCAGCGGCCGGCCGGCGTTCATGAGTGTCGGAGAATTCGGCAGAAAGTCCAGCCGAGCCGTCATGGCGTAGAGCTCTTCCTCGGTCGCCCGCACTTCCTCCTGCGTCGCGCCGTAGAGGGCATCCGCCTGCGCCAGGTTGTGCGCGACACGGCGGAACATCCCTTCCGGCGTTTCGATCACCTTGCCGTTCTCGTCCTTCGCCAGGTACCGCTTGTTCAAAACACGCAACGCGTTCGGCGAGACGCGGAGAGTCCCGGATCCCTTCACTCCAGACTCAGCCTCAGGCGTGCCCGTGTGCCCAGTCGCTTTCATCAGCGATCCTCCCCTCTATCGTATGACCCATCTGACAACGGAACAGGGCCGCGCCCCACTCCCAACACTAACGGACGGGCCACCTGCTCGGCCCGTCCGGACGAATTAGCCTGGTATCGGCGCCGCCTCTACACCCCGCCTGCGACGATGGACAAACGGGGGCCGATAGCGGGAGATCCACTGCCGGGCCTTCTCCCGTGCGCTGCGGCGGCCATCGGTCTGGTACCACTCGAAATACCGGACACCGGGCACATCGTTGACCTGCAGATGTCCGATCAGTTGGTCGCGGAGATGGCTGGATCCGACACTGCCGATGAACAGGATATTCTGGTTCTGATCACGTAAGACGTAGACGCCGCTGACAGGAGGGACATCGTGCAGGTTGCTGGAGTTCCATCCCTTCGGCTGCTCGATCCTCGTGATCATGTCTCCCGGCTGTAGCCGCCTAGAGCTTGTGGAGAACGGAACCCTTTCCACACGATCTTGATGACCCGGCGCAATCAGTGACGGGCAGTCTTTTACCATGCAGGTAGACACCAGTCAAGCAAAAAATACTATATGTAGGAGATGGTAAAGATTTCATGTCTATATGTTGTGGAAATGTCTGTGACTAGGGTTGCGCAGTAATTGTGGATTGAGAGGGGAAACCTATCGGAATCCGGACGGGGGTATGGCTGACGTCAATTCTGCAAGATGTTCATCGGGAAAGGGGAAATGGCTTCCGCACAAAGGACAAATTCGGAAGGCTATTTCGTTTTCCTCACGTACGTCTTGTAATGGATGGTATTCCCGTTAACCTCTTCTTCTAGACCAAGGTACTCATGCCCCGTGGTTTCGCACCAGGCCGGCATGTCTTTTTTGATCCCTTCATCATCCGAGACCACTTGCAGGACCTGGCCGACCGCCAGCTCCTTAATCTTCTTGGAGGTCTTGATGATCGGCATCGGGCAGAAGAGCCCGAGGGTATCGAGGTGGACATCCCACTGAATGGCCATGGGGCTACGGTCGCAGGGACTCGTCATGGGATCTAGATGAAGAGATTGACTTGCGCGTCCTTCGCTTCGGCAAGGTAGGTCGAGACTCCGGCAAACTGATCGATCCCGTCAATCAGGGTATCCTTGGTGATGCCCATGAGCCCGAGCGTCGTC
>VBOO01000045.1 GCA_005877505.1 Nitrospirota bacterium | reverse complement strand
TGGGAACATTTCCGGGCGCGAGGTCCTGATGCAGGCCGGCAAAAATGGCGGGTTCAACGACCAGAATGCGAACGGTGTGCCTGATCTCCAGTCCGAATGGGACCAAGTGGACAATGTGACCGGCTTGCTGATCCCCGACGGCGTCCCCGACACCTATTTCGAGTCGCAGAACGCCAATGACATGAAGGAGAAGCTGCTGGCCTCCATCACCAGCATCCTCCAGGTGGCCGCAGCCGGGACCTCTGTCTCGGTCCTGGCCACGTCGTCCACGGGTGAAGGCGCGATCTACCAGGCCTATTTCTTCCCGAACACGTTCGTGAACCTCGGCACCGATACGAACCAGGTGATTTGGACGGGGTACACCCAGGGGCTCTTTATCGACAAGTTCGGGAACCTCCGCGAAGACTATTCCGCCCCAGGCTGCACGGGTCCCCCAGACGGCCTCCTGGTGCTCACACACGATTGCATCATCAGGATCCGACTCGAGACCAATCCCGCGAGCACCAATTTTAACAGCGTCGTGGTGGACCGCTTCAAAGATGATGGAACGGCGTCCGGCAGCACAGCGGGGGACGGCATCGCCGACACGGCGACCCCCTTCCTGACCGTGCCAGTGAGCACGGGCGGGGTGAGCAATGTGCAGCCCGTGTGGGAAGGCGGGCGGCGTCTCGCCCTGCTCAGTCCTGGGGCCACCTGCGAGTCGTCCGGCACCTGGCCCAAGTCCGGGAACCTGACCGAAAGCGGACGCACCTGCCGGCGCATCCTGACCTGGGCGGACCTCAGCAACGGCGGCGGCGTCAGTGGCGGCGCCGGGACCGAGACACTCGAATTCAGCGCGGCCCAAGCGGCCACGCTCTGCCCCTATCTGGGCGGCGTGAATGTGCTGGACTGCAACAACACCGGTAACGCCGCAGCGAAGACAGCGGCCCAGAACGAGGCGACCAACCTCATCACCTGGGTCCGAGGCTCCGCCGTGTCAGGCCTCCGTGATCGGACGTTCAACGTGGTGAACGACAGCGGCGCCATCGTGCAGGCCCAGTGGAAGCTGGGGGACGTGGTGGACGCCTCGCCGGTGATCGTCGGCGGGCCGAGCACGCGGTACGACGTCATCTACGGCGATCAGACCTACGCCCAGTACTTCCAGCGGTACAAGGACCGCCGGCAGGTGGCCTACGTGGGCGCCAACGACGGCATGCTCCACGCCTTCAACGCGGGCTTCTTCAGTAATGACGACCGGCCGATTGATGGAAGCGGCCCCACGGTGCAGGTCCGGTTCACGACCCTCCCGAAGCGGCTCGGCACGTCCAC
>VBOO01000044.1 GCA_005877505.1 Nitrospirota bacterium | reverse complement strand
ACGTGGACCTGACGCCGAAGGTCACAGACGCGCGGATCTTTCCGGCGGACGCCGATCACCCCGGGGGCTGGGGCACCATCCTCATCGGGGGATTCCGGCTCGGCGGGAGTTGTGCCGCGTGTACGAACGGGAAGGGCACGCCGCGGGTGGTGCAGGCGGATTTCAATAACAACGGCACGACCACCGACACCGGCAACAGCACGAGCGGCAGCGATTATCGCGTGTTCCTCTCCTCGTATTTCGTGCTGGACGTCACGAACCCGGAAAAGGAGCCGACGCTGCTCTGGACGTTCCGGGATCAGAACCTGGGGCTGACCACGGCCGCTCCGGCCGTCATCCGGGTCAACCCCTCGACCGACGCCATGACGTCCAGCACGAACGAGAAATGGTACGTTGTCTTCGGCACAGGCCCCACGCACCATGACGCCTTCAGCACCCAGACCGCGCAGATCTTCGCGGTGGACCTGAAGCTGGGGCCGACCTACAGTGATATCAATCGAACAAGCGGCACATCCGGAGGCTTTACGTGCACGACCTCTTCACCCTGTATCGCGTCCAACACGAACGTGGGGAACGGCGCGGTCCGTGCCTTTCCCACAGGCCAGAGCGGTGCCTTCATGGCGGATGCCGTCACCATTGATTACAACCTGGATTACCGGGTGGATGCGGTCTATGCCGGGAGCGTGATCTGTAATGGCGCCACGGTAAGCTCGGGCTGCGGCGGGTCCGGTCCGATGTGGAGAGGCGCGATGTGGCGTTTGACGACCAACGGCGGCGATCCCAATCCGGACACCTGGGGCATCAACACGGGATGTGTCGGCTTTCCGCACTGTCCCACCAAGCTGATCGGCACGTTCGCCTATACGACGCCGCAGGCCACGACCTGCACCAGTCCATCGCCATGCAACGTCGGGCCGATCACGACGGCGCCGACGCTGACACAGGATGATACGCACAGTCTCTGGCTCTTCTTCGGGACGGGCCGGTACTATGCCACCACTGACAAGGGCAGTGCGGACATCCAGCACTTCTTTGGCGTGAAGGATTGCATCGTCTCCGGCGGGTGCACAGACCAGACGGTTGAGCGGAACAACCTGTTCAATTCCTCCGACGTCGTGACCTGCTCGAGTTGCCCGTCGGGCACGAACGTGAGCACGACGGGCAACACGTCCAGCTTTGACATCGGGTTTAGCGCCGGAGGCGGCAACTTGGTGAACAACATCCAGAACATGGACGGCTGGTTCACGACCTTCAACGATCCGACCGCGCCCTTGCAGACCCCGCCGAGAGCCGCCATGACGCTTGGGGAGCGGAGTCTTGCCTCAGCCACGCTGCTCGGCGGGACCGTGTTCTTCACGACCTTCATCCCAACCACCGACATTTGTCAGAGCACAGGGACAGGGCAGCTCTACGCGGTGTACTACCTGACCGGGGGTCCCTATACCTCCTCTGCTATTGGGACTGTGACATCGGGCAGCAAGACGCTCACGGCCAAGTCCCTCTTGCTGGGTCAGGGATTGCCCACGCAGATGGAGATCCATATCGGGGCCGAATTGCCGCTCATCCCCGCGGGCCCAACGACCCCTGGGGACTGTTCCGGCAGCCGTGTCATCGGTGTCACCCAGACCAGCACGGGCGCGGCGCCTCTCACCTGCGTCAAGCCGGCGCAATCATTCTATAGTCGGATCGTGTCGTGGCGTGACTTATAACGACCGGTCAGCCTTGCGGGAAAGGGGAGGGTGGGGTAGAGTACTAGCCTGATGCCAGAGGTCCTCCCCTACCCCGACCCTTCCCAATTCCCACCGCATCGCGCCACGCGGCGCGCCATCCTCTTCGCGCTCGCGGGGGCGTTGAGCCTCGTGTCAGTTCTGTGGAGCTGCAAGCCGGAGCCGCCGGCGACGGCCCCTGGTCCGAAGGGAGCAATGGGCAACCATCCTCCTTCCATCCTGTCGGCCAGGATCTTCCCCCCTGATGTGACGGTCGGGACAGAACTCCGTGTCGAAACCCAGAGCGAGGATGCGGACGGCGACCGGGTCACCTACCGGTACCAATGGTTTGTCAACGGGGTCCCGGCTGAGACTGAACCGGCATTCAGGCCCGTGTCGCTGAAGAAAGGCGACCGGATCACGGCCGAAGTGATCCCGAACGATGGGAAAGTGGACGGCCCGGTTTTCAGGACACTCCCCGTCACAGTGGGCAACGGAGCCCCCTTCATCGTCGAAATTCACCTGGAGCCCGTGCCCCTGCATCGAGGCGAGCAGCTCACGGTCAAGGTCGTCGCGGAGGATCCTGATGGCGATCCGGTCACCCTCACGTACAAGTGGTTTCACAACAACAAGGAGATCCCCGGCGCGAAGGCCGATACCCTGGACACCAAGGATTTTCAGAAGAAAGATGTCCTGGCGGTCCTGGTGACTCCGTCGGATGGAAAATCCACGCGAGAAGGCCAAGGGCTGCCGGTGACGATCCAGAATTCGCCCCCCCGGTTCACCTCGACGCCGCCGACTGAGATCAAGGACGGCCGGTACCTCTATCAAGTCGCCGTGACTGATTCTGACGGGGATCCCGTCACGCTCGAGTTGAAACAGGGTCCCCCGGGCATGACGCTCGATCCGGCCACCAAGCATCTCTCATGGAAGCTGACCCCGGAGAATCTGGGGAAACACCATGTGGTCCTTGTCGCGAAGGATAATGATGATGGGGCCACGCAGCTCGAGTTCGACCTTGACGCGCAGCCTCCGGCTCAGGCCGCGCAGCCATAACCGCCCTTGTCTCTTTCCCCCCTGCCTGTTAAAATGAGAACCGTTCTTCGTTAAACGTTATACGTTAAACGGTGATCATTCACGATTAACGTATAACGTCCTCACACGGGGGTTAGCTCGCGCGCTTGTCCAAGGTGGCCCTCCTCAAGGTCAAACTCCAAGAAGGCATCGACACCTCCAACCTTTTCGGCAGCCGGGACGCTCATCTGAAAATGATCGAGGATGCCTTTGGCATCCGGGTGTCGGCCCGTGGAGAGGAAGTCCTTCTCGAAGGGCCGATCGAGGGCGTGCGTGGGGGAGAGCGCCTCATCGGTGGGCTGACGTCCCTGATGAAAGAAGGGATGGTGCTGCGCCCCGACGATGTCGAGTTTGCGATCCGGACTTTCCAGGGAGGGGAAGGCGCCTCCGCCTGGAAGGACAGCGTCCGCGGGAACTTCGAGGTCAACACGTCCAAGCGGATCATCGTCCCGAAGTCGCCCACGCAGAAGCGCTATCTCGAGGCCATCCGCGCGCACGACCTGGTCCTGGCCATCGGCCCGGCGGGGACGGGCAAAACGTACCTGGCTATGGCGATGGCGGTGGCCAGCCTGTGCCGACGCGAGGTGAGCCGGATCATCCTGGCCCGGCCGGCCGTGGAGGCGGGCGAGAAACTCGGGTATCTCCCCGGGGACATGATCGCGAAGGTCAACCCGTACCTCAGGCCCCTCTACGATGCGCTCTACGACATGATGGATCTGGAGCGGGCCAATCGCCTGATCGAGCGCGGCGAGATCGAGATCGCCCCGCTCGCGTTCATGCGGGGGCGCACGCTCAATGATTCGTTCGTGATCCTGGACGAGGCCCAGAACGCCACCTCGGAGCAGATGAAGATGTTCCTCACCCGGCTGGGGTTCAACTCGAAGGCCGTGGTGACCGGCGACATCACGCAGGTGGACCTGCCGCGCGATCGGGTCTCGGGCCTGATCGAAGTGCGGGACATCCTCGCGGAGATCCCCGGCATCGTCTTCGTCTATTTCACCGAAAAGGATGTGGTGAGACACCGGCTGGTGCAGGAAATCATCAAGGCCTACCAACGCCATTCTGAGAAGAATTCCAGCCCGAAAAACTCCCGCCGCGCTCACTGATCGCCGTGCCCGTCGTCCTGCAGAACCGTCAACGCATGGTGACGATCGATCGGGCGTGGCTGCGCCGGACCGCCGAGGCCGTCCTGTCGGCCGCGCGTGCTGACAACGCGGAGCTCAGCCTGGAGGTGGTCTCCGATCAGCGCATGCGCGCCCTCAATCGCCGGTACCTGAGCAAAGACCGAGCGACCGACGTGCTCGCGTTTCCTATGATGAAAAGGGGGCAGATTTGTTTTTCGCGGGGGGAAATTAATCTGCCCCCTTTGCTGCTCGGCGATGTGGTCATTTCGGCGCCGACGGCCAGGCGTCAGGCGGCTGAACTCGGGCACGGGCTTCGCGAGGAACTCCGGCGCCTTCTGGTCCATGGAGTCCTCCATCTGCTGGGCTATGATCATGAACGGGGCCCGTATGACGCAGCTCTCATGGCGCGGAGGGAGCGGGCAATCCTGAAGACAATAGACTGATGCCCGTTAATCGTTAAACGTTAATCGTGAATTGTTCATGGCGAATATTTTTTGCCTTTCCGTTTAACGTAGAACGTTTAACGAAATGCAGGATGGCTCAAGAAGCGCATGGGTAGGCTGGGGCAAGTAGGCGCTGGGTTAGCAAAGACCCGGGACGGTCTGCTCGGGACCATCCACCGTCTTCTGCCCGGCAGCCGCAAGCTCACGCCCGAGCTGTGCGAGACTCTGGAAGACGCGTTGCTAAGCGCCGACGTGGGCGTCGCGGCGGCGACGGCCCTGATGGACGCCGTGCGGGACTTGGTGCGGCAATCGGGTGAGGCAGACGCCGACGCCGTCCGGGCGGCCCTCAAGAAGGTGATGATCGAACGGTTACGGACCGGCGTGAAGGCAGAAACGGTCCTGCATTCGCCTCATGTAATCCTGCTGGCGGGCGTCAATGGCGTGGGCAAGACCACCACGGCCGGCAAGCTGGCGGGCCTGTACGGCCGGCAGGGCAAGCGCGTCGTGCTGGTGGCGGCCGACACCTTCCGGGCCGCCGCCGGCGAGCAACTGGCTCTCTGGGGGCGGCGCGTCGGTGCGGAGGTCGTCAGGCATCAGGCAGGCGGCGATCCGGCGGCCGTCGCCTTCGACGGCGTCTCGGCGGCGCAGGCGCGCAAGGCCGATGTGGTGCTGGTGGACACCGCCGGCCGCCTGCACACAAAGTCCAACCTCATGGACGAGCTGCGCAAGGTCAAGCGGACGCTGGGCAAGGCGCTGCCGGGCGCGCCACAAGACGTCTTCCTGATCCTGGACGCGACGGTCGGCCAGAACGGGTTGGCGCAGGCGCGGCAATTTCACGAGGCGCTTGGTGTGACGGGCGTGATACTGGCCAAGCTGGATGGGACCGCCAAGGGCGGCATTGTCCTAGCGGTGGCCGGTGAGCTCGGACTGCCGGTGCGCTACATCGGGGTCGGCGAAGGTGTAGAAGATCTCCAGGCCTTTGAGCCTGAAGCCTTCATTGATGCGCTGCTTGGAGAGCCATGAAAAACGGGGACAGGCTACTTTTCTCCGAAGGCAGCAGAATATCGTTTGTGGGCAGAAAAGTTGCCTGTCCCCTTTTGTGCTCCCTGTTAGTGGGACCGGGCTGCTCCGTCTTCTCCTCTCCCGGGGCGCCGTCCCCCGAGTTGGGCGTGATCAGCGTGCAGCGGCACGAGATCCAACTGACGATCGATCCGACGTCCCACCGGATGAGGGGCCTGGATCGCGTCACGATCCAAGCTGGCCGCCGGGAGGTCCGCGCCTTCAGCGTCACACTCAACAAGGCTCTTGTGGTCGCCTGGGTGTCCAGCGAAGGCAAGCTTTTGCCGTTTTACCCTCGCCCGGTGCCGCCGTCCACCGAACTGGATACAAGGCACGCGCACCAGGTCGTGGTCCAACTGGACCGCCCGGCCCGCGCCGGCGAGACCTTGATCGTGGACTTTGACTATGCCGGCGAGATCAACGACCCGCCCAAAGAGCCGAGGCACCTCCGGTTTGTGACTCCCAGCGAGACGTCCGGGTACATTGGGCCCGAAGGCGTCTACATCGGACCAGAAACCTACTGGTATCCCGACGTGCCGGACTCCCTGGCCTCCTACCGGGTGACGGCCACAACACCTCCCGGCTGGGAGGTGATCGGGCAGGGCGGGCTGGTCGCCCACGAGGCCAGAGCCGATGTGACGATCGCAACATGGGATGCCTCGGCGCCGGCTGAAGGCCTGACGTTGGCGGCCGGGAAGTTCGTCGTAGAGATGCGGATGAGCGGCGACACGGAGATTGCGACCTACCTCTATCCTGAAGATGCGGGGTTGGCGGACGAATACCTGTCGGCCGCCGCGGCCTATTTGGACGCCTACGCGCAAGTGCTTGGCCCGTATCCCTTCCCGCGCTTCTCCATCGGAGAGAATTTCTTCGCCAGCGGGCTCGGTATGCCCTCCTACGCGCTTCTTGGGGCCGGCTCGATCCGTCGCCACTACACGCAGCCTTACGCTCTGGGCCATGAAATCGTGCATTCCTGGATCGGCAATCACGTTTTCAACGACAATGACGGGAACTGGGCGGAAGGGCTGACGACATACCTGGCGAACTATTACTGGCACGAGCTGAAAGGCGATCTGCAGAGGGCCCGCGAGGAGCGGCGCATGATGTTGCTGAGCTACGCCGTGTACGTCCCGCCCGATCAGGACTATCCGGTCGTGCAGTTCAAGCGGAAGTCCGATCAGCGCGACAACGCGATCGGCTACAACAAGGCCGCCATGGTCTTTCACATGCTGCGCCGGGAGATCGGCGACGACCGGTTCTTCGCGGCCCTCCGGACGCTGGTGGCCGAGTACGGGAGCCGGCGGATCGGATGGCGTGACGTGGAAGCGCTCTTCAGCCGGGTCTCCTCGCGCGACCTGCACCCATTCTTCGCCCGGTGGATCAATCGAGCGGGCGCCGCCGACGTCAAGCCCGAGGCCGATCCGGACTATCACGCCTTCCGTCGGATTCCCCGCCGAGAACTGCATCCCATGCTCAACCTGTTCGTCACCGACCCGCGCCGGATCCTCGTGATCCCTGCCGTGGACTCCGCGGCGGAGCCCTATCGCGAACTCGCGGAGCGGGTCGCCAAGCGGGAAGGTGTGGCGCTGCGGACAGCCGGCGAGGTCGGCGCGGCCGGAAAGGATCTTCGGGACACGTCGGTCTTATTGCTGGGAGGGCCGAACGCGGGGCTCGCCTTTGCGTGGGCGGCGCGAGGCCTGCCTCCCGGCGTGGAGCTCCGGCCGGACGGGTTTCGAGTCGGGGGCAAAGACTATCACGGGAGCAGGATGGCGCTGCTGTTCTGCTTCCGGAACCCTGACGATCCCGCGCATGTCGTCTCCGTCTTCTACGGTCTCTCGCCGGAGGCGGTGAAGCCGGTCGCGCCCCTCCTGTTCTTCTACGGGTGGAACAGTTACCTGGTCTTCGAGGACGGCGCGGTGATCGCGCGCGGCGATGAACCGCTTCGTCCAGCGGAGGGCGCGACGGACGGCGCCAAGACCGAACGGCATCTGCGCAAGATCCGCCAGCTTACCCACGGCCGACAGAACGCCGAGGCCTACTTCTCCTTCGACGGACGGTCCCTGATTTTTCAATCCACGCGGGACGGCCGGGGCTGCTATCAGCAGTATGTGATGGGAGTGGACGGGAGCGACGTGCGGATGGTCAGCACGGGTCGGGGCACTACCACCTGCGGCTTTTTCCTGCCCGGTGACCGGCGGGTGCTCTACTCGTCGACACATGCCAAGGGTCCGCAATGCCCCCCCAAGCCCTCGGCCCGGGGCCGGTACCTCTGGTCGTTGGAAGAGTACGACATCTACACAACGACCCTGCGCGGCGAGGACCTCGTGCGACTGACGACGGCCCCCGGCTACGACGCCGAAGCGACGATCGCGCCGGACGGCTCCCGCATCGTCTTCACCTCGGTCCGCGACGATGACTTGGACATTTACTCCATGCGACTGGACGGCACCGATGTGAAGCGCCTCACGTCGGTGCCAGGCTACGACGGCGGGCCGTTCTTCTCGCCGGACAGCACGCGGATCGTGTACCGGGCCCACCATCCGACCGATCCGGCCGATCTGGCTCGCTACCGGGAATTGCTGGCCCGGAATCTCGTCGAGCCGAGCCGGTTGGAGCTCTTCGTGATGGACGCCGATGGCCGGAATCAGCGGCAGGTGACCCGGAACGGCGCGGCGAACTTCGCCCCGTCCTTCCATCCGGACGGCCGGCGCATCATCTTTTCGTCCAACCTTACCCCATCCCTTGAAGGGGGAGGGGAGGGTGGGGGTGCACGTCCCATCTTTCACCTCTACCTCATTAATGACGACGGGCAAGGCCTCGAACAGGTCACCGCTGAGGGCGGCTTCAACAGCTTCCCCATGTTCTCGCCTGACGGCTCGAAACTCGTGTGGGTGTCCGACCGCGGGGCGAAGGAAAAGGGGGAATTCAACGTCTTTCTCGCCGACTGGGCGCCATGAAGCCGAGGGAGCGGGTGGTCTTCGTGCTGGTCGCGCTGACCGTTCTCGCTGCAATCGACGTCAAGCTGCACGAACTCGACATGCCCATCGCCCGCTTCGTGCGATCCTTCGACAGTGACCTGCTGAACCGAGTCGGGGACCTGGTGGCGTTGCCCGGCCATGGAGGAGTCGTCGCCGGGCTGTTTATTCTCATCGGTTTCCTCGGGTGGCAGCGTCAACGTCTGCAGCTTGCGCCGATGACGTTGTCGCTGGCCGGGGTGGGCGATTGGGTCAACCACTGGTGGCGTCAGCGCAACCAACTCACAGATATCGGCGTGCGCGGGATCATCGCGCAACTGAGCATTACGGCCGCCAGCCAACTCCTCAAGCATCTGATCGGCCGGCCACGTCCGCGCTTTGCCCACTCCGATGAGTTCTCGCTGGGACCCTCGGTGACCGGAGGCTATGATTCGTTCCCGTCGGGCCATGCCGCGAGCGCCTTCGGGGCGGCGGCCGTGCTGGCCTGGTTTTTTCCGGCCGTGCGGGTCCATCTTTATCTGGTCGCCGGCCTCGTCTCCACGGCACGCGTGCTCCGGGGCTCGCACTTTCCCACAGATGTGTTGGCCGGAGCGATACTGGGGGTGGTGCTCGGGAGCGTGGCGGCGGTGGGGCTCCGGCGATGGCCGAACGACGCGCTGCCGGGTCTTTTAAGGACTGGCGTGCCGGTGGTCGTCTCGACGTTTGCAATCCTCTGGATCGTCCTGCATCCGGAGCCGGTCTGGTCTCATGAGGTCATCTCCCTGGGGGTAGGTATCGCGCTGGTGCTCGCGGGCGGGTTCCTGCGGGGGCTGGCCTGGACCTACCGGGAAGGCGAGGAGAAAGGTCCGCTGCGGACAGTCGGGCACCTGTTATTGATCATTGGCGTGGCGGTCGGTTGCGCGCCCTGGTGGGCCGCCGTCGCGCTTGGAGCCGTCCTGGTGCCACGGGGGCTAGCCGGATTCCATCACCCCCTCCCTCACCCTCCCCCCTCATGGCTCTTTGCTGGTGACCCGTTGCATTTTGAAGAGCAACTGGTGCCCCGAGCAATGGGCGCCCCGGAGGACAAGGGTGGGGGGGAATTCGCGCTCCGGTGGGCGGCGGTTCCGGTGTGGGGGCGGGAAGCGCTGGCGGTGGGCGCGGCGCTGGTGATCTTGGCTGCGCTCCGATCCGTGCAGGGACTGGTCCTGCTCAGGTAGGCGCTCCAATCGGCAGGAACCGCCACTTGATGATGGTCCACAAGATGATGAGCCCGTGTTTCCAGTTGATCTTCTTTCCGTGCGCGTAAGTCCGTGGCGTGTAATGGATCGGGACCTCAACGATTTGCGCTCCGTTTCGCATCAACTTACAGACGAGTTCGTTATCGAATTCAAAGCCCTTCGCCTCGACTGGCGTCGAGGCCAGGATGGTTCGCGTGAAGGCCTTATAGCAGCCCTCGTAATCGGTGAAGCGCCGTCCGTACAGGAGATTGGTGACGACCACGATGAGCTTGTTCCCGATATAGTGTGTGAGGTAGGGAGAACGGCGCTTGCCGAAGAATTTCGGCTTGTAGAGAAGAAATCGCGAGCCCATGACCGCATCGCAGGCCCGGTCCACGAGGGGTTGGATGACGCTCCGATAATCCTCGGGGTGATATTCGAGATCCGCGTCCTGGATCAGCACGATGTCGCCGGTGGCCGCTTGAAATCCGGTGGTCAGCGCCGCGCCTTTCCCGGCGTTCCTTTCATGCGAGAGATGCCGTATTCCCGAAATTTCATTCAGGAGTTCGTTTGTCCCGTCGTGAGACCCATCATCAACCACGATGATTTCCTTCTCGATGGGCCAGAGGTTCACGGCCTGCACGCGGTGCACGACCGCTTTGATCGTGCTGCGCTCGTTGTAGGCGGGGATGATGACGGAGAGCTTCATGCAGGCTTTAGAAGGTCGGTCTCTTGGCCAGCAGGACGTACCCGTCCTCACGCATGTAAATGGGGTAATCCGAAGCTGGGGTCGGCAATCGGGAGCGCAGGCGTTCCTGTGTGAGGATCAAGACCTGCCCCGTTCCCTCCAAGAGTGGGCGCATCTTGTCCTCTTCGCCTACCTTGATCATCGCGATACACGGGACCGTTGGCGTGCACCGGCGCTTCGCATAGAAAAGGAGACTGGGTTGAGGACGTCCATACGCGATGAACACCTCGTGTGGGTCGAGCGCCTGCCCGGCCCGAGCCGCCAGCACCTGGGGAGGCTCGATGAAGTACTGATTGAACCGTGGCAGCGCCACCGTGATGATCACCAGTCCGATCCCGACCATGAGCCCGGCGGCGATGCCGAAGCTCAGACTCGCGCGCCCTGCCGTCAAAGCGGCATAGCCGAAGAGACCCGTCCCTCCGAGAATGAGAAATCCGATCGCCGTAGGGGCCCAGCCCGGATCCACCTGCGCGGCTAAAGGAAACTCCTCGACGATCTGAGCGTTGAAGCGCTGGTAGGCCCAATCCATTCCGACAAGGGCCAGGCCCAGGAGACTTCCCAATCCCAGCGTCAGCCAGAGTGAAACGGCACCGGCGCGTCCGCCCTTCGCTGAGAGGGACCGGTCCCAAGAGGTTGCGACCAGCAGAGCGGCAGGCGGGAACAGCGGCGCAATGTAGTGCGGCAGCCGTGTGGAGGTGAGGGTGAAGAAGATGAAGACGCCCAGCACCCAGATCGCGCAGAGAAGCTGCAAGTTTCCGCCAGCCTCTCCGTCCTCGCACCCCGCCCCGGGATGAGCGGGCAGCGGATCGGCTCGACCTCCCCGGCCGGTGTGGGTCCCACCCTCGCCGATCCGCTGTCCGCCGGGTGGGTGGGCAGATGGTAGGGTCCCCGCTGCGGTGGAGAGGCGGGCCGCCGATGTGCCGCGCAAGGTCTGGACGAGCGCGGCTGGCAGGAAGCCGCTCCACGGGAAGAAGCCCAGGAAGAGGATGGGGATGTAGAAGAGGATCGTCCCGCCGTGTCCGCCGATGGCGGAGAAGAAGCGGGTGAGCGTGTCCCCACGAGCCGATTCGGCGTAGCCGGCGCCGTGAAGAAGGACCATTGCGGCGTACCACGGCGCGGCGATCAGGAGGAGGACCACCGTCCCGGGCAGGAGGCGGCATTCCCGGGCCACCTCCCGCCAGCGGCGAGTAAGCAACAGGTACGGGAGCACGGCCAGCAGCGGGACCAGAACCCCGATGGGCCCTTTGGTCAAGGTCGCCAGGGCCATGCCGAGATAGAAGCCCCAGTACCAGCGTTTCGCCCTGCCCTCTCCCTGCATCGCGAGGAAGAAGCTGAAAATGCTGAAGGTAGTGAAGAACACCAGGACCATATCGGTTAGGACCATCCGGCCGATCGTCATGACCTCGAAATTCAGGAGGAGCATCAGGGCGGCCCGAAATCCGACGGTCGGTCCGAGCAGGCGTGTGGCGAACGCGTATTGCATCAAGACGAGGAGGGTCCCGAAGAGCGCAGACGGGAGCCGGGCTGCGAACTCGCTCACCCCGAAGGCGCGGTACGAGCCCGAGATCAGCCAGTAAAGGAAGATCGGCTTGGCGAAGCGCGGGGCACCGTTCAGCGTCGGAGTGATCCAATCGCCGGATGCGACCATTTCGCGCGCGGCTTCGGCATTGGACCCCTCATCACGGTCCGTCAGACCGAGCGTGCCCAGGCCCAGGAAGAAGAGCAGGGCGCAGAGGACGAAGAGGAACGCCAGGTGTGAAAATGGGGTCAGAGTCGATTTATCAGTCAGCAGAGGGCGTACCTTCTTGCTCAATACTTTTATAAATCGACTCTGACCCCATTTTCCGACTCACGCTTCCGATAAATGAGCATCAGGTTACGGAGGTAGACAAGGTTTCCCACTGTCTGGCCCGTGATGAACACGGGGTCCATGCGGTAGATGGCGTAGACCAGGGTGATCAGGCCGCCGATCAAACTCAGATACCAGAATGACAGGGGGATCGTGCTCTCTCGTTCCCGCTCCGAGCGGAACCACTGGACGAGCCACCGGGTGAAGAACAAACCCTGCCCGGTAAAACCGATGATCAACCAGATGGTTTCGGTGGTGCTCATGCTTCGTTATTCGTTATACGTTAATCGTTAAACGTACATTTGGGATTTTGATTCTGTCCAATTTGGGACCTACGAATAACGAATAACGCTTAACGTTTAACGTTGAATGTGGAGCCCCGGTAGCGATACCGGAGGCATCGGCCCTGCATCCATCGGACGGCGAGCAGGTCTCGCAGGCCCTTGAAGATCCGGTTGCCGATGCCGTACTTC
>VBOO01000173.1 GCA_005877505.1 Nitrospirota bacterium | reverse complement strand
CAACACTGGCTGCGGCTTTCCTCGGGAGCGTCTGTGGGATCACCCTTAGCTACGGGCTCGGGCGTCTGCTCGGGCTTCATGCGGTTCGGAGGCTGGGGCCCATGCTCCACCTTCGACCGGAGCACCTCGCCGAGACGCAGCGGTGGTTTGAGCACTGGGGCAAGTATGTGCTGATCATCCTAAACAGCCAGCGGACCATGGTTGATCGCCCACAGCAGGGCCACGCGGCAGATCGCGAGCGGGGCGGTGTCGGCGCAGAGCACGACCTTGTTCAACAGCTTGGTGTTGATGACGCAATACCAGCACTCGGTGCCCTCGGGATAGCCGAGCGCCGCAAGGTTTTGGTGCTTGTGCTTGAAATGCGGCGCGCCGAAATACACCCCGTCTTTATGGATCATGGTTTCGACCACCGTCCAGGCGGCCGCAATGTCGGTGGAGTAGGGCGGGATCTTCCCGTCTCGCTTGAGACCCATGACGTGCTCGGCGATCAGGGCGTCCAACTCCGGTCCTGCCTGCACGGTCCGAGGATCGATCATGGCGGGAGTCTACCACACGAGTGGGACCGGTTCGTAACCGCGCGCCCTTGGGTGTTTTTCCAGGGAACACATTGACGCTGCCGCTGCTGAGGTGGTAGAGTCGTGCCCGACTGCCAACCGGGAGAGTTCGTGCGTGGCTGTTCCTGTTTCCCAGATGTTCACCGTCGCATCGTACGTGCTGGCCCAGAAGCTCAAGGGGGTCAAGCGATACCCGCTCGTGCTGATGCTGGAGCCCCTGTTTCGCTGCAACCTTGCGTGTGCCGGCTGCGGGAAGATTCAGTATCCCGATCATGTCCTGGACAAGCGCCTGACGCCGGAGCAGTGCTGGGCGGCCGCGGAAGAGTGCGGCGCGCCGATCGTGAGCATCCCCGGCGGGGAGCCGCTCATCCACCCGGAAATGCCGCTCATCGTGAAGGGGCTGGTCGAGCGGAAGAAGTATGTGTATCTGTGCACCAACGCCATCCTGCTGGAGCGTAAGCTCTCCGATTACAGACCGTCCAAGTACCTGACGTTCAGCATCCACATGGACGGTCTCCGGGGAGAGCATGACCTGGCTGTCTGCCGGGACGGCGTCTATGACGTGGCTGTCCGGGCGATCAAGGCGGCCCTCAGCCGCGGGTTCCGGGTCACGACCAATACGACTCTGTTCAACGATGCCGATCCCGAGCGTGTGAGGAAGTTCTTCGACGCGATGATGGAGCTGGGCGTCGAAGGCATGATGATCTCGCCGGGGTACAGTTACGAGAAGGCGCCTCTCAAGCGACAGCGGACGCGGGAGGTGTTCGCGCGCATCCTGCACACGCCCAAGAAACACTGGCGGTTCAACCAGTCGCCGCTCTTTTTGGACTTCCTCATGGGCAAGGTGGACTACCAGTGCACGCCATGGGGCAATCCCACCTACAACATTTTCGGCTGGCAGAAGCCGTGTTATCTGCTCCAGGACGGCTACACCCCGACCTTCAGGGAGCTCATCGAGGACACGAACTGGAACAACTACGGAACTGGCCGAAACGAGCAGTGCGCCGACTGCATGGTCCATTGCGGCTATGAAGCGTCGGCCGTGAACGATACCTTTAGCACCCTGCGGGGATTTGGCCGGACGGTTGTGGCCACACTCATGCCAACCGCCCGCTAGTCGTTTGCGCATTGTGCCTGACGCTCAGCCCCACAACATAGACGCGCCTTCCGTTGAAGGCCGGATCTTCCGGCCGGCGAACGACGCAGAGCTGCGCGAAGCTGTCGAGCGCGCCTTCGACTACCGCGGCGATGTGACCCTGGAGCTGACCTCCAGGCAAAAGATCGAGGGGTACATATTCAATCGCAACGCGTCGGCCTCACCGCCGTTCCTGCAGCTCTTTCCCAAGGGACAGCCCGGCGTGGTGAAGATCCCGTACGCGGACATCGTGGCCATTGCCTTTACGGGCGAGGACACGGCGTCCGGAAAGTCCTGGGAGGCCTGGGTCAAAAAGAAAGAATTGGAGCGCAAGGCGGAAGCCGCGCGTATCGCGGCGGAAGCCCAGGCCCGCGGTCACTTGTAATCCGTTCCGTGCCTCGGGCGACCATTCCGGTTTATCCGCGCCTTTTCGGCGACCGTCCTGACGCAATCGAACTGGTCTGGATGTGAAGGCGGTTTTGGCTCAAATGAGCCAGGCCGTGAGCATTCGAAGCCCCATTTTTTGCGCCCTTGGAGGCGCCGGTTGCCAGAAGATGAATTTATTGACAAAGGTGGACACCTGTGCTAGATAGGCCGGACTTTAGCGGGATTGGACGGGACATCGTACAGGTGTTGAATCCGGGACCGTCGTGGGGTGGCGCGGCGGTTTTTTTCGCTCTGCTTGGACTCATCGTTCCATACCCGGCTTGGGCCACCCACGAGACTGATCACCGGTTCACCATCTCAGGGTATGTACGGGACAAGGATGGGAGGCCGGTCAAGGACGTTCGGGTGCAGGCGCGGGACCTGCGCGACCAGAGCGTTGATCCCGTCAACACCTACGCAGATGGAAGCGGATTTTACCAGGTGGTCCTCCACCTGCATAACACGAATGCAGGGGATCCCGTCCAAGTCTCGATCAAGGACGAGCGATCTGGAGTCGATGAGGTCAAAAAGATTCGGGCCGAGTTCAACCCCAACGACCGGCGGACCGAACGAGAAGCGAGGGTGAACTTCGGCCCTGAACCGGAGCGGTCGCCGAGCTCCGGGGCGGGGGGATTAGTTGGGACAGCGGAGCCATCCTCATACTGGCTGTACGGGTTGGGAGGAATACTGGCCTTGGTGGCGGTCGGTGCCGGGATCGCCTGGGCCCGCCGTCAGCAGGCCAAGGCGATTCCGAAGCGACGCGGAAAGAAACATTGAGCTCGAGAGGGATTGTGGACTCGGACGCTTGGCTTCGGGGGCGTGAGCCCTGAAGAAAAGCGTCTTTTTTATGCAGAGGATCGCAGAGAGGAAAGGAGCTGGAGGACGGCTATGAAGATCAACAGTCTGATGGCGCTGGCAATGATTGGGTGTGTTGGATTTCTCTTGACCGGATGCGAGGCAGAGGAAGGCCCAATCCAGCCGCCTCCGCCTGCTCCGCCGGAGTACGCCGACAAGCACATGCCGGCCGGGTGGTGGTCCGATGAAAAGATCATCGCCGAGGGCAAGGAGATTTTCGAAGGGGTTAAAAACATCGACGTCAATTGCTCGTCCTGCCACGGCAAGGACGGCAAGCCGGTCAAGGCGGGTGCGCGGGACTTCCGCAAGACCGAGCGGATGAAGCTCTACTCCGACAGCATCTGGCTCTGGCGGATTTCGGAAGGGGTGCCCAACACGAAAATGAAAGCCTGGAAGAGCAAGCTGCCCGAAGAGGATCGATGGAAGGCCATGGCCTATGAGCGGAACTTCGGGCTCAAAGGGATGGGCTACGATGTGGCCAGGAAGGAGTGGGTCCCGTTGGCCGAGCTTGGAAAGCCAGCGCCGGCCTCCGCGCCCGTGGCCGGCGGGGCGTCCCCCGTGGCCGGTGACGGCAAGGCTCCGGCGACGAAGCCTGCCTCAAATGCCCAGAAGAAGGACGGGAAATAGAGTCTCGTAGGTACACCGCCCAGAAAGGGAGCGAGAGGGCCATGAACACCTGGCAACGCATCCTTCTGATCGTAGCGGGGCTTCTGCTTATCGAAGCAGCCGTCGCCTATGCCCAGCTGCCTGAGCCCAAGGCGCACGAGTTCCCCTACATGGGAAACCGTGCGGCCGTCTGGATCGTGGCCCAGCTCCATATCCTGTTCGCGGCATTCATCCTGGGAGCGCCGATCTTCGTGGTGGTCGGCGAGATTCTGGGCTGGAAGAACCAGGATGCTCGGTACGAGCGACTGGCCAAAGAGGTCACCAAGGTCACGGTGATCCTCTACAGCATGACGGCGCTGACCGGCGGCCTCTTCATCTTTGTGCTGCTCGCCACCTACCCGCAACTGACGGCGTGGTTGATCGGGCACTTCTTTGCCGTCTTCGCCGTCATGTATCCCCTGCTCTTTATCTTTGAGACGATCGTGCTCTATCTCTACTGGTACACCTGGGACGCCTTGCAGGGTCCCAAGAAGCTTCGGCACATCGCGCTTGGAGTGCTCCTGAACATCATCGGCTTGACCACGCTCATCGTGATCGACGGCCCGACGGCGTTTATGAACACCCCGGCCAAGTTTGCAGAGGGAGGCATGGACCTCAAGACGTTCATCGAGACCACGGCGACGCTGTGGGACAAGATGAACAACTACAGTTGGTGGCCGCTGAACATCCACCGCACGGTCGGCAATGTCGTCTTCGGCGGGTTCATCACCGGTCTGATCGGAGCCTACATGTATTTGGCTGCTAAGAATGACGAGGAACGGGCCTTCTACGATTGGTTCGGGTTTGTGGGTAATCTGATCGGGGTGGGCGCATTGTTGGCCCTTCCTTTCGCCGGGTATTTACTCGCGTACGAACTTTGCGACTACGATGCGTCCATCTGTCCTTATATGATGGCGGACCAGCTCTCCATGTTTTTTGAGATGCAGGGGGCGATGGTCGGGCTGATCTTCCTCGCCAGCAACTACTACATCTGGCTGAGCATGAAGCGGATCGAGGGGTTGGAACAGATCCGGATGAGGACCACCACGCTGGTTCTCATGGCGAGCATCCCCGTCGTGTTCATGTTGCTCTGGACCAGGTTTCCGATCCCGGACAAGTTTGCCTTCATTCTGCCGGCGTGCTGGATCGCGCTCTTTCTGATTGCCGGCAGGTTCCTCAAGTGGACCGTCGGAGCACAGACCCTGGTCAAGGTGGCGTTTCTGATGGTGATCATCGGCAATGCCATCTGGATGACGCCGCATGCCTTCGTCGCCACCCAGGCGCTGGCGCCTGACGACGGCTCGCTCAGCCTGCCGCATGGGGAGCTCAGCCTGGGCTTCGTGGCGATATCGTGGGGTGATCTGGCGCTGATGCCGGCCAAGAACGCGGCGGCCTTCACGTTGGTTTTCGTCACCATCGTAAACTACATCCTCTACAATCGGGCCTTGCGTCGGGGGCGGATCGTCTGGGGCAAGATCGACTTTGTCGCTCAGTTCGTCCTCGTCTTCCTGGCCTTCAGCGCGATCTGGACGATGACGCTGATGGGCGCGGTCCGCGAGCTGACGCGGAAGTACTTTCATGTCTTCAACCTGCAATACGATTTCACGCCGGAGTCCTTTACGCCCACGCTGGCCTACTCCAGTTGGGTGTTCACGGGGGTCACGCTGGCCTTTTACATCGTCGTGAGCTTTGCGATCATCTTGACGCTGCGAACGGGGAAAAAGGAGGCTCACACCGAGGCCACGAAGGCGGTCCCGGTCGTGGCCGGCGCAGAGTAGGGGAATCACTGTGTCGGCGCAAAGAAATTTCATCGAGGTGATGATCAGAAGAGGGGTCCAGGGAATCGTGGCGGCTCTGGTGATGTGGCTC
>VBOO01000172.1 GCA_005877505.1 Nitrospirota bacterium | reverse complement strand
CCGATCCAGCGGCGCTGCAACGGGCGTTGGAAACGCATCCGTGGATCAGGCGCGCGACCGTCCGAAGGGTGTTTCCCGATACCCTGGCGGTGGACGTGCAGGAACGGGAGCCGGCGGCCATCCTGCGGACCGGCAGGCGGGATTTCCTCGTTGATTACGAGGGAGTCCTGTTGACGGAGCGTTCGTCCCAGGATGACGACACGCTGCCGGTGCTGGAAGGAGTGGATTACGTGGAGGCGGTCTTCCGGGAGCCGTGGACGGCCGAGCGCTTGCAGACCGGGATTGCGCTTGCCGGCCTGCTCGGGCAGGCCGTAGGCCGGCCGCCCGTGGTGGACCTCGGGACGCCGGGAGACTTCGTGGCGTATGACGCAGGGCTCCGCCTTCGGTTCGGCGATGGGGAGTTCGGGGACAAGGTGGACCGGTATCGCCAGGTGTCGGATCGGGTCCTCAATCGCTGGGGCGATCAGGAGCGGGCGGCGCCGGCGCGCAAGGTGGAGGTGGACCTCCGGTTCCGGGACAAGGTCATCGTGCGGGAAGGGAGGTGAATCGGGGCGTGGCGCGGAAAGACCAGATCATCGTGGGCTTGGACATCGGGACCACCAAGACACGGGCGATCGTGGCGGAAGCCCGCGACGATGGGAAGGCTCATGTCATCGGAGTCGGGACGAGTCCTTCCCGGGGGCTCCGCAAGGGCATGGTCGTGAACATCGAGAGCACCGTCGAATCCATCCGCCGGGCCGTGGACGAAGCCGAGATGAAATCAGGGACGCAGATCAATTCGGTTTACGTGGGCGTCGCCGGCAGCCATATCAAAGGACTGAACTGCGAGGCCGCGGTGGCGGTGAAGAGCGGGGAGGTGGTCCGCAGCGATGTCACGCGCTCGGTCAAGGCGGCGCGGTCCGCTGCCATCGTCTCCCCGGACCATCGGGTGCTGCACGTCCTGCCCCGCGGGTTCCTCCTCGACGAGCAGGAGGGGATCCGTGACCCGCTGGGCATGTCGGGCTCGCATCTGAAGGTCAATGTGCACATCATCACGGGGGCCATGACGGCGATCCAGAACCTCGTCAAGAGCGTGGAACGCGCGGAGCTGGACGTGATCGGCATCATCCTGCAGCCCCTCGCCTCCAGCGAGGCCGTGCTGACGGACGACGAACGGGAACTGGGGGTGGCGATGGTGGATTTGGGTGGCGGGACCACGGACCTCGCGATCTTCGCCGAAGGCAGCGTGATGCACACGGCCGTCATTCCGGTCGGCGGGACGCACTTTACGAACGACATCGCCATCGGCCTCAAGACGCCGATGCCCGACGCCGAGCGGATCAAGACCCAGTTCGGGTGCGCGATGGCCTCCCTCGTGAAGGACGATGAGATGATCGACGTGCCCAGCATGGGCGGGCGGCCGTCGCGCACGATCTCGCGCCGGGTGTTGGCGGACGTGATCGAGCCGCGCGCGGAGGAGGTCTTCGATCTCGTCGCTCGGGAGATCAAGCGGGCAGGCTACGAGGGCATCGTCGCGGGCGGGGTGGTGATCACCGGTGGGACGTCGTTGATGGAGGGAATGCCGGACATTGCGGAGCGCGTGCTGGACCTCCCCGCGCGGCGGGGGTGCCCCTGGGGGGTGGGCGGCTTTCGCGAGCAGGTCGACAGTCCCATGTACGCGACCGGCGTCGGCCTCATTCTCCACGCCCTGCGCCATCAGGACGATCTGGCCTTAAACGGGCGTCGCAATCGGCGCGGGCTGTGGCGGACCGTGGAGAACCTCAAGGGCTGGTTCCGGGAGTTCTTTTGAGGTGGGTACGGGAGGGGCGCGTTAAGCGGGGCCCCCTTCCGTTATGAAGGGTACGGGAAGGGGCGCAGGGCCCTCTCCCGCTACGAAGGGAGGAGTCGCATGTTCCAGCTTGAAGAAGAGACGATCGCGGGCGCCAAGATCAAGGTGATCGGCATCGGCGGGGGCGGCTGCAACGCCGTCAACTCGATGATCGCGGCCGGCCTGGAAGGGGTCGAGTTCATCGCGGTCAATACGGACATGCAGGCGCTGGGGATCTCCCAGGCCCCGGCGAAGATCCGCATCGGGAAGAACGGGCTCGGAGCAGGCGCGAACCCGGAAATCGGCCGCGAAGCGGCCCTGCAGGACGCGGATCAAATCCGCGAGGCCCTCGTCGGCGCCGACATGGTCTTCGTCACGGCGGGCATGGGAGGCGGGACCGGCACCGGGGCCGCCCCGGTCATCGCCAACATCGCCCGCGAGGTCAACGCGCTGACCGTCGCGGTCGTCACCAAGCCGTTCCTGTTCGAAGGGGGCAAGCGCATGACGCGGGCCGAGGAGGGGCTGCGGGAGCTGCGCAAGTATGTGGACACCATGCTGGTGATCCCGAACCAGCGGCTGCTGGGGATCGTGGACAAGACCACGCCGCTGCGGGAGGCCTTCAAGGTGGCAGACGACGTGCTCCGGCAGGCGATCAAGGGTATCGCCGACGTCATCACGGTCCCGGGGCTCGTGAACGTGGACTTCGCGGACGTGCGCACGGTCATGGGCCACATGGGGCGCGCGGTCATGGGGATGGGCGTGGCGCACGGCGCCAACCGGGCCACCGAGGCCACCCAGCGGGCGATCTCGAGCCCGCTGCTGGAGGACGGTTCGATCGACGGCGCGCGCGGGGTTCTGCTGAACATCACGGGAGGTGCGACCCTGTCCCTGCACGAGGTGACCGAGGCCTCCTCACTCATCGAGCAGGCGGTGGACAAGGACGCCAACATCATCTTCGGCGCGGTGGTCGATGAGCGACTGAAAGAAGAGGTGGTGATCACCGTTATTGCGACAGGGTTCGAGCGCGGGGAGTCGGCCACGCAGCATGCGCCGCGTCAGACGGCGATTCCGACGATCTCCTCCAGAGAAACTCCGGCGCGGGAGCTTCCACCCACGCCCAAGGCGGCTGGGCGTCCGGCGTTCATGCGGCGCAGCACAGCGGCGCGTGACAGCGCCGACCGGGTCCTGGACCGCACGATGCTGGCGGTCGAAGAGGAATGGGACGTGCCAACGTTCTTAAGGAGGCAAGCTGACTAGCCATGTCCAGCGCGCTTGAAGCCATCATCACCCTTCCCCTGTTCACCAAAGGATTGGTGGGGGTCTCTCACTTCTTCGGCACCAAGATCGCGCCCGATCCGCCGGTTTCGGGTCGAAACGGACCATCGTTGCGCGTGGTCACCGTGCATCAGGTCCATGGCACGGAGGTCCTGGTTCTCGATCGCCGAAGCACGAGCGCCCGATCTCTCATAGCTGGCGGGAGTGAGTCCCCAGCGGGCGCGCAGGGGTATGACGCGATCGTGACCAATGAGCCTGGGGTGCTGGTCGCCGTCGAAACGGCGGACTGCGTGCCGATTCTGTTGCTGGACCCGGTCCGCGGCGTGTGTGCCGCGGTGCACGCAGGGTGGCGGGGCACGCTGGCCAAGATCGTGCCCAAGGCCGTGGCGGTCCTGCAGAACCGGTTCGGCTGCTCCCTCCGGTCCATCCGGGCAGCCATCGGCCCGTCCATCGGCGTCTGTTGCTACGAGGTCAACGGGGCGGTCCTCGCGCCGCTGAAGAGAAGCGTTCCGTACTGGGCTGAGGTCGTGGAGGAAGTGAAGGGGACGAAAGCCCACCTTGACCTGCACGGGCTTGTCCGCCGTCAACTGGAGGAGGTCGGCATCGGTCCAACCCGGATCGAAACTGTGAACCTCTGCACGGCCTGCCATCCCGACCTCTTCTTCTCGTACCGCCGTGATGGTGCCGGGACGGGGCGCATGCTCAGCGGGATCGGGTTCACCGTCATGCTATCCTGACAAACCCGCCTGCGTTGCGTAGAATAGTCGTATGGGCGACGACTTCAAGAGCCGGCTGGATGCGGTGCGGGCTCGCATCGAGCGCGCGGCACGGCGGGCCGGGCGCGATCCCGGTTCCGTCACCCTGGTGGCCGTGTCCAAGTCGGTCTCTGTCGAGCGCCTGCGCGAGGCGATCACGAACGGGTGCCGGGTGTTCGGCGAGAACCGCGTCCAGGAGGCGTTGGCCAAGATGGAAGAAGTGGGCGCACGGGCCCCCGCTGGAAGCGAGGCTCCGGCTGTGCCGGGCCGAGCGCGGGGTATCGCGGAAGACGGTGCGTCTTGGCACTCCGGGGGCGGGCGGGTGCAAACCGGCGCATCGGAGCCCATTTCGTTGAGCGGACAGGCCCCCGCTGGAAGCGAGGCTCCGGCTGCGCCGGGCCGAGTGCGGGGTTCGGGGGCATCGGAGCCCATTTCGTTGGGCGCACGGGCCCCCGCTGAGATAGAGTGGCATCTCATCGGGCCACTCCAAACGAACAAGATCAAGGCGGCGGTCGGACGCTTTGCGCTGCTGCATGCGGTGGATCGGCTCGAGGTGGCCGAGCGCCTCGATCGAGCGGCCAGGGAGCGCGGGCTCACGCAGGCGGTCCTGCTTGAAGTGAACGTGGCGGGTGAAAAAACCAAGCATGGATTCAGTCCCGATGAGGTGGTGCGCGTAGCCGAGCGAATGGGTGCTCTCCAGGGGATCCGTGTGCTGGGGCTGATGGCCGTCCCGCCGGCAGCAGGGGCGCCGGAAGAGGCGCGGCCGTACTTCCGGCGGTTGCGGATCTTGGCGGCCGAGGTGCAGGCGCAAAAGATTCCGCTTGTCGTGATGCAGGAGCTGTCCATGGGCATGTCGGGAGACTTCGAAGTCGCGGTGGAGGAAGGCGCTACCTTGGTTCGCATCGGGACGGCGCTCTTCGGAGAGCGGGGACAGATTTAAAATCTGTCCCCGAATCGTAATGGTTAAGATCGCGATCATCGGCGGCGGGAACATGGGCGAGGCCCTAATGGCAGGTTTCCTGGCGGAAGGGGTGGCGACACCTGCGGGGCTCTGGGTCACGGACGTGGTCGCCGACCGGCTTGCCGCCTTACGAAAGCGGTATGGTGTCAGGACTGGCAACGACAATGCAGAGGCGGCCTCCTGGGCGGACGTGGTCATCTTGGCGGTCAAGCCCCTGGCGATGGATCCGGTGCTCGATGGGCTCAAGGACCGTCTGCCCCAACGGGCTCTTGTCGTGTCCATCGCGGCGGGGATTCCCCTGTCGCGGATCGCAGCCCGCCTGGGCGGCGCGCGCAAGCTGGTGCGGGTGATGCCCAACACGCCCTGCCTTGTGCGCGCGGGGGCGTCGGCGATCGCGATCTCGCCCGCCGTGTCCGTCGAAGAGCAGGCCCTGGTCGTCCGGCTGTTCGAAGCGGTGGGCACGGTCGTAGTGGTCGAGGAGCGGTTGATGGATGCGGTCACCGGCCTGAGCGGCAGCGGCCCGGCGTACGTGTTCCAGATCATCGAGGCCTTGGCCGACGGCGGCGTGAAGGTGGGGCTGCCGCGGGATACGGCCTTGACGCTGGCGGCGCAGACCGTCCTGGGCGCGGCCAAGCAGGTGCTTGAGTCCGGCGAGCACCCGGCCCGGTTGAAGGACAAGGTGGCGTCCCCCGGCGGCACCACCATAGCCGGACTGCACGCGCTCGAGGCAGGTGGCGTCCGCTCGGCCGTCATCGCCGCCATCGAAGCGGCGA
>VBOO01000180.1 GCA_005877505.1 Nitrospirota bacterium | reverse complement strand
CCTGAGATTGAGGTCTAGGGGTTCCCCGTAGCGGAAGACCTGGTCAAGGGGAACGCTGGGGGGAAAGTGGGGACAGGCTACTTTTCCATTGCGGTGAAATATAACAGCAAACGTAGGTCTTCAAAGACTGGAAAAGAAGCCTGTCCCCATTTGGTTATATACGCGCTCGCGCGGGCGGATGTTACAGGGCAGCGTAGAAAGCTACATCCCAGCTCTAGGAGGGGAGTGGTCAGGCCGGATATCGAAGAAGGAAGTAATCAGCGGCCATAACGCTGATTCCGCGACGGTCGCGACTGCGCTGTCTGCCGTTTCCACAAACAGATCAATGAGTGGTTGGATCCGCGCGCTGGCCTCCTCATGGGTGATTGCGCTGTTTCGAAAGGCCATGGCGAGCCGGTAGGCCAGCGCTTCATGCGACTCTTCCCCTTGCGGCGTATGCGCCAAAAACCACTCGGACCCTTTCGTTCCCACCGCCTGCCGAAACTGTTGAGACTCCAGGAAGTGCCCGCTTGCCACTTCGGCCATAATCTCGACTGCCGCAAACTGCAGAAACATGGCCGTAGGATCAGTCCACCTTTCCACATCAGTGGTGAGCTTCTTCACAGAAGGGATCGCGGGTTGCTCGAGATCCTGATGGGTGAGGCCTACCGCTTCCGCCGCTTTGATCCAGAGTGCACGATGCTCTTCTTCTTCTTTTTCAATGAGTGTGAGAGTCTTATCAGCAAGAACGAGGAGTGCAAGAAGATCGCCCGCCTTTCCAGGATCGGTGATTAATTCATGTTTGATGAATTTGACGCATCCACGCCTGATGATCTTGGGGAACTCATCCACGAACGGCCAGAAGACGGTTAACAGTTGGCGCAGGGCAGATATGTTGCCTTCGCGACACGCTTGCGCGGCAATTGAATTTATAACCTTATTCTTCACCCCCTCTTTGATGTCAAAGACCCAGCCTGGCAGGGGCCTGACATATCGATCAGCAAACGTGCCCACAGAATTTCCTCCTTTTCGCTTCCGCAAAAAGGCATATTGGGAAAGAGGCTATTTGAACAAATTGTTCGAACTCGGTGCATTGATTGCTACACTAAGCTGGAATGAATGAAAATCAGGTTTTTACAGGAGGAGCAAGTAGCCTTTTTCCATGATAAATGTGACAGGAAAAGGTGTGTCCTTGCCGCATAGGCCGCCCTGAACCCCTTGTTTTCCCTGGTCGTTGTGGGACTTTGCACGCGCGGCTAGGAGATCCGCCTGCCAACTTAGGATTCACTTCCCGAACAATCCTTTGACGCCTTCTACGGCCTTTGCCCCGGCCTTTCCCGCCTCGCTGCCGAGGCCCTGAGCCGCTTCCCCTGCCGCCCCGATGCCCTGTTCCAACAATTTGCCGGAGCTTGCGACCGCCTGCACAACAGACGTGGTAATGGCCTCGAAGACTTCTGCCACGGCCTTCTGCACCGTCACCCCGTCTGATTCCTTCCCTATGTCCCGAAGATGGATGTTCGGCAGCGTGATCGTCAGGGCCTTCCCCTTCAGCATGGAGGCACTCGCATTGAGCCGGGCGTTTTTGAGGATGAAATGATTGATCTGGACTTTCTTCTGCGTCGGATCCTTCTTCGGCGATTTCGACTCAGCGGCTTCTTTCGATGCAACGGATTTCCCGAACGCCGCCGCGTTCTCCTGGATCTTGCCGAGGTTGCTGCCGGACGGGCCGCTCTCATACGTGATTTCGGGGCCGTCAATCACGATCTCCTCGATGATGAGTTTGTCCGACAGGGCCGACTTCAGATCAACGTCGACCTTGGCATCGGCGAGTTTGAATGCGCTCTCGGCGTGAAACCCGTGGGGGTTGCCGACCACCAACCCTTTGAGCCGTCCTCGCCCGGAAAACGGTGAAACGTCCACGGCATCGAGTTTAACGGTGGTCCCGGTAATTTTCGGCCCCACGGCTTCCACGCCTGCCTTGATCACCGAATTTAGGTACACACCGACCATCACCAGAGCAACAACGATGAGGAGAACGGCGATAACGCCGGCCTTAAGAAGAGTCTTCATGGTCAACCTTCCTCCCCGATGTTCTCCACAAGAACCTGTAAGTACACGCACTGCAGGCCCACGATCGTCTTCGCGTCCTTGATGACCCCTTCGCGGATCATGGCGATGGTCCGCTCCAGCGGGAACTCCGCGAGCGCCAGCACCTCGTCGTGCCCCAGGCACTGCTGGCCATGTTGGAGCTGCGTCGCCTTGTAGATGTGGATCACCTCGTCGGTGAAGCCGGGCGTCGTGTAGGCGCTCGTGACGTGGTCAAGTCGCCCGGCCTTATAACCGATCTCCTCCTCCAGCTCTCGCTGGGCGCACTCGCGCGGGTCCTCGCCGGGATGCAGCTTGCCGGCTGGAATCTCGTAGAGATAGCCGCCAGCCGCGTGCCGGTACTGCCGGATCAGGATCACGGTGCGTTCGTCCTTCAGCGGCACCACCGCCGCTGCGCCGGGATGGTGGATGACTTCCAACTCGACCGTGGCGCCGTTGGGGAGCGTCACCGTTTCAAGGTTGAGATTGACGATCCGGCCCTTGTAAATGTTCTTGGTCATGCCGCCTTCCTCTTGTAGAACGGCAGCTTCACCACCACGGCCGGATGCAGGCGCCCGCGGATGTCAATCTGGAACGACGTGCCGGGTGCGCTGCACTTGGTCGGCACATAGCCCAACCCGATGCCTCTCTGGAGAAGCGGCGAGAGGTTGCCGCTGGTGACGACGCCGATCTCCTGACCGTTGGCCACGATTTTCATGCCGTGGCGCGGCACGCCCTTCTGGAGCAGTTCGAACGCGATCAGATGCTTCGCCGGCCCTTTATCTTTCTGTTCGAGGAGGGGCTTGCGGCCGATGAACTCACCCTTCGTGAAGTCCACGACGAAGGTCGCACCCGCCTCGAGCGGCGTGGTCTGCTCGTCAATGTCGTTGCCATACAGGAGGTAGCCCACTTCCAGGCGCAGGAGGTCACGCGCGCCCAGGCCACAGGGCTTGATGCCGGCAAGCTCCCCGGCCTTCAACAGCGCCTCCCAGACCGCAGCCGCCTGGTGAGAGGGGACGTACAACTCATAGCCGACCTCGCCGGTATAGCCGCTCCGTGAGACGATGCCCAGCATGCCGCACACGTCCGTTTGCATACACTGCCGGGGTTTGAGGGTCTCTGCCGCATGGGGCGAGACCGCGCGCAGGACTTCCGGGGAGCGCGGCCCCTGCAGCGCGATCTGGGCCAGCTCGTCGCTCTCGTCGTTGAGGCGCACGTCCCCCTGTGGCGCCTTCTGGAAGAGCCAGGAGACGATCTTGTCCCGGTTCGAGGCGTTGACGCACAGGAGGAACCGCGCGTCTCCCAGGCGGTACACGAAGATGTCGTCCTTGATCCCGCCGGCGGGATTGCACACCATCGAGTAGTGGGCGTCGCCCACGGCCAGCTTAGCCACGTTGTTGGTCGTGACTTGCTGGAGAAAGGCCAGCGAGTCCCGGCCCTCGACCGTCACCCGGCCCATGTGGCTCACGTCGAAGAGGCCGACGTGCGTCCGGACCGCCCGGTACTCCTCGATCACGCCACTGTACTGGATCGGCATCTCCCAGCCGGCGAAGTCCACCAGCTTGCCGCCCGATTGCTGATGCTGCGTGAAGAGGGAGGTTCTCTGCATGATCTGGATCTCCCCTCACTCTAGCAGAGCCGCCTCGTGAATTGAAAGACCGACGCTTGATCTCCTCATCACGCCTCGGTATGGTGGCGCACGATGCGAATGACCTACTCCGAGTTGATGCGGCTCGCCAACGCCTTCAGTGAATCCCAGACCCTGCTGGCCGCCAACGACCTGGA
>VBOO01000179.1 GCA_005877505.1 Nitrospirota bacterium | reverse complement strand
CAACCTGATCGGGAGCATCGTGTCTGGCTCGATTCTGTGGTTCTTCCGGTTCACGATCGAGGAAGTCGTGGCCCTGGTGACGTTTATCCCGGTCATCGCCGCGATGGGGGGCAATGTTGGGTTGCAATCCTCAACGATGATCATCCGCGGGCTGGCCACCGGCCGTATCGAGCTGTCGGACGTCAAGCGGGTGTTTGCGCGCGAGGTCCTGATAGGTTTCATCATCGGACTGCTGTGCGGGTGCGTGACGCTGGCCGTGGCGGCCATCATGCACATTAATCTGCATTTGGGGATGGTCGTGGGTGTCGCCATGGTGTGCGCCCTGGTCATGTCCACCTCCATGGCCACGATCATGCCGGTCGTCCTGAAGCGATACGGTGTGGACCCGGCCGTCGCCGCCGGCCCGTTCGTGACCACGGCCAACGACATTACGGGAATCACGATCTACCTCAGTCTTGCGACGACCTTCCTGTCGTACTTGAAGTAAGCCCGTGCCCCTGCTCAAGACCCCGGCCATCGTGCTGAAGAGCCGCAAATGGGGCGACGCCGACCGGATCGTCACGTTCTTCACGTTGAAGCACGGCAAGGTCCGCGGGGTTGCTCGGGGGGCGCGGCGGATGAAAAGCCGCTTCGGGGGCACTCTGGAACCGTTTGTCTATTGCGACCTCGTACTGTGCTGTACGAAAAGCCCGGCGATACCCTGTACCGCGTCTCCCAGACCGACGTCCGGCAGGCCTTCCCTCCGCTCCGGAACTCCCTCGAGACGATCGCCGGCGCGGCGCGACTGGCCAACCTGGCGAGCGCGGTGACGGCCGATGGCGATGCGGTCCCGCGCGTGTTCCATGCGCTGCTGGAAGGGTTCCGGGCCATCCAAGGCAGCGAGGACCCCAGCCTGACGGCGGCCCTCTACGAGTTGGAAATCTTACGGTTCGCCGGGTATCTGCCGCACCTGGACCGCTGCAACGTCTGCCAGGGAAGGGCCAGCGGCGGGGCCTGGTTTTTCTCGTCCCGCGCGGGCGGCACGGTCTGCACAGCCTGCGTCAAGCGGGAACCGGCGCGCTGTCCCGCCGTGTCGCCGGCCTGCCTGGCGTTCTTTCGCCAGGTGCTCCGGATGGACCCGGCCCGGTTGCCTCGACTCAAGGCCTCTGCGTCCCTGCGCAACGAGTTGCGCGAGGTCATCGAGCTGTACGTGGACAACGTGGCCGGGCGGCGATTGCCGCGGACGCACGCCTTGCTGGGAGAAGGGCGCGTCTCGGCGCGCCTGGGGCGGGCGGGTGAGATGGTGGCGGCGGAACCGGCGACTGTGTATAAACGAACGAATAGCGCAGGGCATCCAGTAGGAACCGCAGGATAGTGTTCTCCCAATTGGCTGTGCATATAGCGTTCGCCCTGAGCCCTTCGAGCATCCAGCCGTTCGTCCTGAGCTTGTCGAAGGAGACGGCTGGCCTCAGGACAGACCTGTCGAAGGGCGAGGGACAGCACCCTTCGAGAGCCTCAGGGTGACCGGGGATATGACTGAGAAAGTAGGTTATAGCGGAGTGATTGCCCGGTTGACCGGCAAGGCTTTTGTCGCGCTGGGATTTGTGCTGGGCATTTATGGGCTGACGGAAGGCTATGATGTGATCATGCGGGCCGGGCTCGGCCTACTTGCGGCTGGCGTGCTGGCGTCCGCCTACGGCCTGTGCCGCTCCACCAATCCATGAACGAGAGTATCCAGCCCACGGACATGGACTGGATCGAGAACGGCGTGCTCGGTATCGAATGGAGCGACGGTCACAAAGGCATGTATCCGGTCCGCTATCTCCGCCAGCATTGCCCGTGCGCGGCCTGCACGGACGAGTGGACGGGCGAACTGCGGATCAAGTCCGACGCCATTCCGATGCTCATTGCGGTCAAGGACATCGAGCCGGTCGGGCGCTACGGCCTGCGCTTCCGGTGGAGCGACGGCCACGATACGGGCATCTACTCCTTTTCGCTCCTGCGCCATAAGTATTGCCGTTGTCCGGCCTGCAAAGCTGCTGAGAGCACGTAATGCCGAGGCTGCTGGTCCTGCAACACATCGCCTGCGAGCACCTTGGGCTGATCGAGCCGGTTCTGAAGGAGCGCGGCCAGGAGTTCTGGTACGTTCGTCCCTTCGCCGGCGAGGACATTCCCAAGGATCTGGCCGGCTGGGATGGGGTGATCGCTCTGGGCGGGCCGATGTCTGCGAACGACGGCGACCGCATCGGTTTCATCGCCGACGAACTGCGACTGCTCACGAAAGTGCTGGAGGCCGGCATGCCGGCCTTGGGCATCTGCCTGGGCGCGCAACTGATCGCGAAAGCCGCCGGCGCTCAGGTCACTGCGGGCGAGGAGAAGGAAATCGGGTGGTACCCGCTGAGGCTGACCGAGGAGGGGAAAAAAGACCGAGTGCTGACCGGCCTTCCAGAGTCGTTTCCGGTCTTCCAGTGGCATGGTGAGACGTTCGACGTCCCCCGCGGCGCGGTGGGCTTGGCCGGCTCGGAGCGGTACTCCAGCCAGGCGTTCCGTCTGGGCGAGAAGGTGTACGGGTTCCAGTTCCACCTGGAGACGACGCAACCGATGATCATCGAGTGGCTCGATCTGTATCGGGAGGAGCATGCGCAGTGCGGCGGGACGGTGCAGGGGCGAGCCTCGGTAATGGCGAAAACCGCCTTGCTCAAGTCGGCGGCTGAACAGCGCGCTCGCCAGGTGTTCGGGCGGTACTTTGCTTCGATCGGCTGACCACTGAGGAGGCTGGCGTCATGGCTGCACCATCCGCTCCATCCAGTCATATGCAGATCACCGAGACCCTCGTCCGTCTGTACGTCTTTCTCTCGCAATCGGTGGACCGTTGCCTGGACAAGTCCACGCGCGAATCCTTTCCCGAAAAAGAACACCAGGCCTTCCTCGCCGATACGCGGGCCCGAGTCATGGAGGCGCTGGCCGTCAACCCCGTCGTCAAACGCAAAGTCGAGGAGGAGTGCAGTCGCGTGCTGAATCTTGCCGAATCCTACCTGAAGGCGAGAGCCAACAAGACCGCCATACAGCGGAAGCTCAAGGCCGAACGGGAGACGCTCAGGACGAAACTGGTCGCTCTCAGCGACCTGCTCGCCGTCTTCCGCGCCCAGTGAGCGCCCGCGTCGTTCGCGGGTCCGTTCCTCGCATTGCTTCCATTCTGCCCGTCATCTAGAATGACCGCATGGCTGCTGCCGACCTGCCGTCGCTGATCCGAGCCGAGCTGGCCGGACACGCATGGTGGGTCATCTACCTCCGGTACGGCTGCGCCGCGGCGGTCATCCTCTGCACCATGATCTTGACCCAGAACATGGGCGCCAAGCTGGATGCGGCGCCTCTGTACGCGATCGCCGGCGCATTGGTCGGCGCGAATCTCCTCTACGGGGTCCACCTCAGCCGCGCAGCGCGGCGGACGGGCGCGGCGTCGCCGGAGTCGGCCACGCGCTCCCTGATCCTGCAGATCGGAACGGACCTGTTTCTCCTGACCCTGCTCTTGCATTTCTCGGGCGGGGTGACGAATCCGTTCATGGCCTTGTACCTGGGGCCAATTCTCCTGGCCGGGTTCCTGCTTTCCGTGCGGGCCACCTATGCGTTCGCCGCATCGGCGACGATTCTGTATGCCGGCATGGCCGTCCTCGAGTACCGCCACGTCATTCGCCATGTCCCGGTTCCGGGCCTCTTTCCCCCGGCGGCCTATCGCAATACGTCGTACGTGGTGGTGGTCGTGGTCGCGTTTCTATTGGCGATCGGCCTGACGGCGATCCTCAGCCTCATGGTCAGCGGCCGGCTGCGCGAGCAAGAGATGGTGGGTTCGGTTGAACGGGAGTCTGAATGATGATGGCTGATATTTTGTTGTGGAGCATGGTCTTGGTGGCGCAGCCGGATGGCGCGCCGCCCATCGAAGGGCGGCTGGAAGCGGTCCGCAAAAACCCGACCGACCCTCGCGCCCGGCTGGAGCTCGGCGTGGCGTACGCGCAGGCCGAGGAGTACGACTTGGCCATGGCGGAGCTGGTGGAGGCCATCAAGCTCAATCCGGAGAACCGGGACAACCTGTCCGCTCGCGCGAACTACCACCTCGGCCTCGTCCTCCTGGCGCTCGACCGCGCGAGCCTGGCGGTCAACGCCTTTCGCGAGGCGCTCCGGCTCGGCTGGAAAGACGCCGCCGTGTACCTGGCGCTGGGGCAGGCGCTCGCGGGCCAGGGGAAGTTCGAGGCGGCCATTGCGCAATATGACGAGGCGCTCCGCCTGGCGCCCGGCGCCATCGAGGCGCATGCGGGCCTTGGCCTCGCGCTCGAAGGGTCCGGCCGCGTGGACGAGGCGATCGCCCAGTACGAGCTGTATCTGCAGTCCGCGTCGGGGGCTGACGAGCACAGCGTCGAGGCGATTGCGCAACGCCTGGCGAAGTTGAAAGAGCGGCGGAAGCTGTAGGGGCGGGGGACCCGATGCCGGAGGATCAACTGCAATCCCGTAAGCGCCACCGCGGCGTCATCGGCATCGAGAGCAAGG
>VBOO01000178.1:2923-7217 GCA_005877505.1 Nitrospirota bacterium | reverse complement strand
ATGGGCATCCGCCAGAATGGTTTGAAAAAGGGAGGACTCCACTCGATCGACGCTAAGTCAAACTGACCCACGACCAAAACGGAGGGCACAAGCAGCCGGTCTATATCCACATGAAGGACGGGGAGCCGTTCGCGATCGCCGGACTGTGGGAGCAGTGGGAAGGACAGGACGGACAGGTCATCGAGTCCTGTACGCTACTCACGACGGAACCGAACGACAGGCTTGCGCCGATCCACAATCGGATGCCGGTGATTCTCGACCCGAAGGACTACGAGCAGTGGCTTGATCCTGATTTACAGGCAACAGACGACGTAAAGCCGTTGCTGCGTTCATATCCGTCCGAATTGATGTCTGTTTATTCGATCCTAAGAACGATGATTCGCAATGCCTTGAACCGTTGAGGTGATTTCTTCGTGGTTGGCCCCGTCGAGCAGACTGTTTAGGAGCCTATCGGAGCATCGCCTTTCTACTGCGGCGAATGATCCAAGGCCATCTGCGGCGTTCTCGGCCCGAAAAAAGCCTCAACGTGTCGCAGCGGATACGCCTCCGGTATTTTTCGGGCCTGCGGCCTTGCATCTGGCCGTGTCTCCTTCGCCTCGCAACGAAGGGATTCTCCGACAGGCTCCTTGGGTGTGGACGTGGAGGTGGACGAACTGGGACGCCACGCAGGCTTCCTTCTAGCCCGGATTCTTCATGATCGCTTCTGCTGCAATCGCGGATGTTCGACCCGTTGCTACGGAGGAGCAACGGGTCAATGGAGAGGGAAGGGTGAGCGGTGTCCCGTCAGTGCGAGCGCATCGAAGCAATCTAACCGGTTTCAATCCGCGCCCGTCTCAGCAGTCTGAAGAGGGAGGCAAGAAGCGGAGGGGAAAGAGAAGAGACCAGCGCTATCGTTTGCGTTTAGCGATAAGTTCGCGAACAGCGGGAACAAGCTCCGTGGGAATCTCCATCAGCGTTTGGGTCTTGTCCTCCGATGCAGCTTCGTCCTCTGCCACAGCCTCCTCTTCAGTCTGCTCCTCGTAGTGGGCCAGCACGCGACGTACCCGTTCTTCGTCCCATCCCGGTGGGAAGGCGCTCTGTTTTCTCATGACTTCTTTCTCCGGCGTCGTCGATAGGCCATCAGTGGCTTACCCGTCAGTTGGTACGCTGTGATCACAAATACACTATCTGGTTCCGGGTCCGGAACATAAATGACTCGCACATATCGTCCTGATCGTGTCCGGCCGATTGCCACTCTGGATCCGTCGTGCCCAGGACGATCTTCGACGATAAATATGCGGCATTCGAGTCTCTGGATCGATGTAGAACCTAATGTTCATGCTGATTCTCACACGTTCTCAAGAGGAAATCACTCCAAACCGCATTCCCTGATCTTAGTCTTTGCTGGTTAGACACTGGCCCGGAGGGATTCGTCTAGCGGCGGGGGTGGGCTACTTTTCTGAAAGTTGCCTGTCCCCGTTCTTTTGATCTTGCATCAGGGCGTCGATCCGATTAGCGCCGTCGAGGAGACCGTTAAGGATTCTCCGACAAGCTCTTGGGGTGTGGACGTGGAGGTAAGGGGACGACTAGAGATTCAACTTATACAGAGTCTGGAGTGTCTCCATCTGCTCGTCGCTGAGGTTGACCAGGAAGAGCTTGCCGTCTTTGACAAGCCGGGGCCGCTGGAGGTGGTTGCAAGTCGGACAGATGAGGAAGAGGGCCTTTCCCTCGTCCAGCGTCACGATGTGGACCTTGGAGTCCGGCGTGATCGGGATGGGGAGCGTGCAGAACTCGCACACAATGGGTGTGGAAAAGTCAAAAAGGTCGGACATAGGGGAAGCCTAGGCCCCTTCTAGCCCGTTGTCAATGAAGCCCGGCGGTTGATTCGCAGGGAGGGTTATGCTACGTTTTTCGCCTGTGCGGAGCCTCGTGGCGCGCGTGTCGGGATAAGCTGGTGAGGACGAGGGAATGGCGAAGATAGACGCGTTCTTTAAGCTGATGTTCGATCAGGGGGCCTCCGACCTGCACTTGGCGTCCGGACAGCAGCCGATTATCCGGCTTCACGGGGATATGGAGAGGGTCAAGTACCAGGTGTTGGAGGACAACGCGCTGAAGGCGATGCTCTATGAGATCGCCCCCGAGTTGAAGATCAAACAGTACGAGGAGACCGGCGACGTCGACTTCGGGTACGAGATTCCGGGCGTGGCGCGCTTCCGGTGCAATTTCTTCAACCAGAAGAACGGTTGCGGGGCGGTGTTCCGGCAGATTCCCACCAAGGTGAACACGGCGGACGAGCTGGGGCTTCCGCCCATCATCAAGCGGGCCGCGCTGCTGCACAAAGGACTGGTCCTGTTCACCGGACCGACGGGGAGCGGCAAGTCCACGTCGCTCGCCGCGATCGTCGACCACGCCAACAAAAACCGCAAGGACCACATCATTACGATCGAGGATCCGATCGAGTTCGTGCACGAGAGCCGGGGTTGTCTGGTGAACCACCGGGAGGTGGGGATTCACACTCGGTCCTTTGCCGCAGCGTTGAGGGGTGCGCTTCGCGAGGATCCCGACATCATCCTCGTCGGCGAGATGCGGGACCTTGAAACGATCCGACTGGCGATCGAAGCGGCCGAAACCGGACACTTGGTGCTCAGCACCTTGCACACGTCCAGCGCCGCCAAGACTGTGGACCGGATCATCGAAGTGTTCCCCCAGGAGGAACAGACACAGATCCGCAGCGCGTTGTCCACCAGCCTCAGGCTGGTCGTGGCGCAGACCCTCCTCAAACGCATTGACAAGAAGGGACGGTGCGCAGCGCTGGAGATCATGGTGGTCACACCGGCCGTTGCCAACCTGATCCGGGAGAACAAGACCTTCCAGATCCCCTCGGCCATTCAGGTGGGCAAACAATTCGGGATGCAGACCCTCGACGACGCGATCATGGAGGTGCTGCAGAAGCGATGGATCAACGCGGAGGAAGCCTACTCGAATTGCGTCGATAAGGCGAAGTTCCGGCCGTTCCTGAAGGTTTCGCCGGATGAATGGGGCGGGTAGCGCCGGCGGAGGAGGGTATCATGAGAAAAGCCCAGATCGATATGCTGATCGCCGCGATGCTCGACTCGCACAAGAGCGTGTCGGACCTGAACCTCACGGTGGACCGCCCGCCGCAGGTGGAATCGGACGGCGTGTTGGTCCCTGTCAAGGTGACTCCGCCCATCGAAAACCTGACCCCCTTTCAGACCGAAATCTTCGCGCTCAATCTCATGCACAACGACCGCCGGCTGACCCAGATGCTCCTGGAGCAGGGATCCTGCGACAGTTCGTACTTCCTGGCTGGAAGGGCCCGGTTCCGCGTCAATGTCTTCTTCCAGCGGGGGAACTTGTCCATTGCCATGCGGAAACTGGGGACGATGGTACCGTCCATCGACAGTCTCAAGCTGCCGGAAGCATTCCGGAAAGCCACCAAGGAAAAGACCGGCCTGGTCCTGGTGACGGGTTCCACCGGCGTCGGGAAATCCACCTCGATAGCCGCGCTGCTCCGGGAGTTCAACGAGACCCAGTCCATCCACATCGTCACCCTGGAGGACCCGGTTGAGTTCGTCCATCCCAACATCAAGGCAACCTTCAACCAGCGCGAGCTGGGCGGCGACTTCGACACCTTCGCCAACGGCCTTCGCGCTGCGCTCCGTCAGGCGCCGAAGATCATCCTCGTCGGCGAAATACGCGACCGCGAGACGGCCGAGCTTTGCCTGAAGGCATCCGAGACTGGCCACCTCGTGCTGAGCACCTTGCACACGGTGGATGCTGGCCAGACCATCCACCGCCTCATCGGGATGTTCGATCCAGGGGAGGAGAAGCACCTCCGCCAGCGCCTCGCGGACACGGTCCGCTGGATCGTCGGCCAGCGGCTGCTGCCCAAGGTGGGCGGGGGACGCATCGCCATCTTTGACATCCTCGGCAACAATATCCGGACCCACGAATCCATTCTGTTGGGCGAGAGCGAGGGGAAGACCTTCTACGAAATCCAGGAAGCCAGCGTTCCCTTCGGCATGCAGACGTTCGATCAGGCGATCATCAAAGCCTATGCGGAGGGATTGATCACGCAGGAGATCGCCGAGCTGTACGCCACCCGGAAGGCAGTCGTGCAGCGTGGCATCGACAAGCTCAAGCAGTCCCGCGGCCAGAAGACCACCGACATCGAAGGCCTGGCCTTGGACACGGGCTATGCCAGATCGATGAAGAAGAAGTAGGCGAATGGACCTCATCTGCACGTCGTGTTCGACCAAGCTCGCGATTCCAGACGCGAAGGTCCCGCAGAACG
>VBOO01000178.1:0-2792 GCA_005877505.1 Nitrospirota bacterium | reverse complement strand
GGAGCCCGACTTGCACCTGATGGAATTCGATCCCTCTGACATCCGGGATGAGGGCTTGGCCTCCTCGCCGGAGGAAGACGAGTTCGTGGAGGACCGCAAGCTGGCCATGGTCTGCTTCGATTCGGCAACCCAGCGGGCAACCGTGAAGACCGCCCTTGACGGACTGGGCTACACCGTGCACATTCCCCTCACGCAGGAGGACGCCGTCCACCGGGTTCGGGCGAACCGGTATGAGCTGGTGATCCTCCACGAAGAGTACGGGGGGACGACGGAGAGCAACCTGCTGCTCCAGACCATCCAGCCGATGACGATGGTGTTGAGGCGGTACATGTGCGTGGGGCTGGTTGGGAGGGAGTTCCGCACCTTCGACTACCTGACGGCCTTCACCAAGAGCGTCAACTTCGTGGTCGCGGAACGGGAACTGTCCAAGATCAGAGGGATCGTCCAGCAAGCTGTGACGGAGAACGACCAGTTCTACCGTGTCTTCCGGGAATCGATGCGGAACGCAGGCAAGCCGTAAAACTGCCAACGATGAAGGCAGAAATATGAACGGTGAATTTAGCGAAGCTTCGTGCATCGTTCCGCATTTCGAGTTCAGCGTTCAACCTGACAGGGAGAAACGAGTGTGAAGCGGGCGCTGGTCAGCGTGTCGGACAAGTCCGGGATCATCGAATTCGCCAAGGGATTGAAGGAGCTGGGATACGAGCTCCTCTCCACTGGCGGGACCGCCAAGACGCTTCGCGAGGCCGAGCTCGAGGTGACCGACGTGGCCGCCTATACCGGCTCGCCGGAGATTCTGGACGGGCGGGTCAAGACGCTCCATCCCAAGATCCACGGGGGACTGCTGGGCCTCCGCCACGATCCCAAGCATGTCGCCGAGATGGAGCGTCACGGGATCGGGCCGATCGACGTGGTGGTGGTCAACCTGTATCCCTTCGAGGCGACGATCAGCAAGCCGGGCTGCACGTTCGACCAGGCGATCGAGCACATCGACATCGGCGGGCCCTCCTTGCTGCGCTCAGCCGCCAAGAACCACGCGGACGTCACGGTCGTGGTGGACCCGGTGGATTACGGGCCCGTGCTGGAAGCGTTGCGCGCCGGCGTTGTATCGCCGGCGAAGCGCCGTGAGCTGGCCCGCAAGGTCTTTCACCACACTTCCCGGTACGACGGCATGATCGCCGGCTACCTCGAGCAGCATGGCGCGCCCGGCCCGGTGCGGTTCCCGTCCCTGCTCACCCTGCAGTTCGAGAAGGTGCAGAGCCTCCGCTACGGCGAGAACCCGCACCAGCAGGGCGCCTTCTACCGCGATTTCAGGAGCCGCGAGCCGAGCGTGGCGAAGGCGCGGCAACTTCACGGCAAGGAGATGTCCTACAACAACTTCCTCGACGCCAATGCTGCGCTGGAGTTGGTGAAGGAATTCGGGGGCGGGCCCCCTCCCGTCGCGGTCATCGTCAAGCACAACAACCCCTGCGGGGTGGCCGTCGGGCCCACGCTGCGCGACGCCTATGTCGGGGCGCGCGAGACCGATCCGCTCTCGGCCTTCGGCGGTGTCATCGCATGCAATGCGCGCGTGGACCTCGCCACCGCCAAGGAGATCACCGCCACGTTTGTGGAAGTGGTCGTGGCGCCCGACTTCAACGAGGACGCCTTGGCCGAGCTGAGGCGCAAGAAGGACCTGCGCCTGCTGGCGGTGGGCGAGCTCCGTACCGACCTGCGCACGGAAGCGGACCTCCTTGATCTCAAGAAGATCGTCGGGGGGCTGATCCTCCAGGACCGGGACCTCGGCGCCATCGCGGACGTGCGGGCGCTGAAAATAGCCTCGAAGCGGACGCCCACCGACGAGGAATACGCTGCGTTCGCCTTCGCCTGGAAGGTCTGTAAGCACGTCAAATCCAACGCCATCGTGTTCGCTCGCCGCGACCGGACGGTCGGGATCGGCGCGGGGCAGATGAGCCGCGTGGACTCGGTGAAGCTGGCGACCCTGAAGGCGGGCGCCTCGCTAAAGGGGTGCGTCATGGCCTCGGACGCCTTCTTCCCGTTCCGCGACGGCATCGACGCCGCCGCCCAGGCGGGCATCACGGCCGTCATCCAGCCGGGCGGCTCCATCCGCGATGAGGAAGTGATCAAGGCCGTGGACGAGCACGAGATGGCCATGGTGTTCACGGGCATGCGTCACTTCAGACACTAGCAGGAGGTTGAAAAAAGCCTCCAGCTGCGTTGGGGCACCCATTGCTCTTCTGATGCAATGGGTCTTCCGTGAAGAGGCTCAACGTACGATTCACCCGTTGCATCCTACAGAGCAACGGGTCCCCGGTACGCCTCGCCTCTTCGCTCGCTGCGGCCTTGCCGGATGACTTTTTTGAACCTCCTGTTCCCAATCTCTTTCATGAAGATTCCTCTATGAAGGTGTTGGTTGTCGGCGGCGGCGGGCGGGAGCATGCGCTTGCCTGGAAGGTGGCCCAGAGCCCGCGAGTCACGAAGCTCTACTGCGCGCCGGGCAATGCGGGGATCGCTCGAATCGCCGAGTGCGTGCCGCTGGCGGCTGACGATCTGGCCGGCCTGCGTGACTTCGCCCGCAGTCAGCGCGTCGACCTCACGGTCATCGGGCCCGAAGCGCCCCTGGCTGCCGGCATCGTGGATGAGTTCCGCAAGGACAAGCTGCTCATCTTCGGCCCACACAAGGCGGCCGCCCGCCTGGAGGCGAGCAAGGCGTTCTCCAAAGACCTGATGGCACGGTTGCGCATTCCCACCGCCGACGCGCAGACGTTCACGGCGGTCGGCCCGGCCCTTGA
>VBOO01000177.1:2048-6050 GCA_005877505.1 Nitrospirota bacterium | reverse complement strand
GTCATCGGCCTGATGTCGGGGACCTCCGCCGACGGGGTGGATGCGGCGTTGGTGGACATCCGTGGGACCGGCCACGATCTGAAAATCACGCTCAAGGCGTCCCGCACGTTCCCGTACCCGATCGTCTTTCGCGGGCAGCTCTTGCAGGCCATGACCGGCGGGACGGTGGAGGATGTGTGCCACCTGAACGCCGCGCTGGGGGAGTGGTTTGCCCGGGCGGCGTTGAAGGTCCTGAAGACAGCGGGTGTGTCGCCTCGACGAGTGGCGTTGATCGGTTCCCACGGGCAGACGCTCCACCACCTGCCGAAGCCCCGGCGCGAAGCAGTCATCGGGCCGGTCCGGTCCACCCTGCAACTGGGCGCGCCGGCCGTCATCACCGAGCGGACCGGCATCACGACAGTGGCCGACTTTCGAAGCCGGGACGTGGCAGCGGGCGGGGAAGGCGCCCCGCTGACGCCCTACCTGCATTACCTGCTCTTTCGCCATCCGTCCCGTTCGCGGGTTGCGGTCAACATCGGCGGGATCAGCAACCTGACGTATCTCCCGGCCGGGGGGTCGCTCCAATCGGTCCGCGCGTTCGATACGGGTCCCGGGAACATGGTGGTTGACGGGATCGTGCGCCACGTGACGGGCGGCCGGCAACAATTCGATCGCAGCGGCCGGCTCGCGAGCGCCGGGAAAGTTGATGAGGATCTGCTACGACGGCTCCTCCAGCATCCCTTCCTGCGACGACGGCCTCCCAAGTCCACGGGGCGCGAAGAGTTCGGGGAGCGGTTCGTCGATCGGTTCGTCCTACTGGGCCGGTTAGCCGGCCATTCAGATGCGGACTTGGTCGCGACGGCCACAGCCTTCACGGCACGGACAATCGCGGATGCGCAGAAATTCCTGCCGCGGCGGGTCGAGGAGGTGTTCGTCAGTGGAGGTGGCGGTCGGAACCCGACCCTCATTCGGAAGTTGCAAGAGGCGTTGGGCGGGATGCCTGTCCGGACAGTCGAGGCGCTGGGCTGGGACGCGCGCGCGCTGGAGGCCGTGGCGTTCGCGGTCTTCGCCTACCAGCATGTCAAAGGCGTTCCGTGCAATCTGCCCCATGTCACCGGCGCCAAGCGTGCCGTGGTGTTGGGGACGATCGTTCCTGGACGATAACGTGTAGGGGCAACCCTGTGTGGTTGCCCACGCACAAGGGCATACACGGAGGTCTGCCCCTACGGTTTTTTAATCGGTGAATTCGGATAACTTGCCGCGATACCGTTCGGCCCCTTACCAACCTTGATCCGCTTCACTTCGGTCATGCTGCGTAAGTCCACGACCGAGATGTCGTCGCTCTTCGTGTTGGTTACGAAGGCATACTTGCTGTCCGGGCTGAAGGAGATGCCGTGCGTCCATGTGCCGAGCGGGAGCTGCTTGACCAGCGTGTCCGTGGCGGCGTCATAGATGGAGAGTTGCGCCGATTCCTGATCGCAGGAGATCAGGTACTTGCCGTCCGGGGTGACGCCGAGTTGGGCCGGGAGCTTCCCGACCGGGAGCCTCGCCACCACCTTCTGTGACGCCGTATCAATCTTGAAGACCTGGCCTGAGTTCAATCCCGTGACATAGACGAACCTCCCCTGCGGCTCGACCCACGCCTGCACGGCAGAATCGTCCAGAGGGATGGTCGCCGCCAGCTTCCGTTCTTTCAGGTCCACGACCGCAAGGTCCTTGCTGCCCAGGTTGGCGACGTAGGCGAACTTGCCGTCCGGCGCGATTGCGATGCCGTGCGGGCTCTTGCCGACTGGAATCGTCGCGAGGGGCTGCAAGGTGCTCGCGTCCGTGATGGTCACGTCGCCCGACTCGGTGTTGGTGTTCACGATAAACTGCTGATCCGGCGTCATGAAGATATGCGCCGGGCCTCTGCCGACTTCCCAGCGGGCGAGGATGCGGAGCTTGTCGGGATCCACCTTGACGGCCTGGTTGGCAGGACCGTCCGTCACATACAGCATCCCATCTGGACCCAGGTGGATGTTGTGCGGGGCGCGCAGTCCCCGGATGGTGGCGCGCTTTTTCCCTGCATCGGCGTCGATGACCGAGACGCTCCCGCCGCTTTCATTTGCCGTGTAGACCCACGTAGTGGCAAGAAGCTCTGGGACGGGGCAGAGGACAAGGGGAAGGGAGAGAACAACTGGTAAGGCCAGGCGAATGAGAGCGTCCGTTCGCCCTGAGCTATGTCGAAGGGCTCTTATAGGGCGGTGGTTCGACAGGCTCACCACGAACGGTTTTTGACACGTAGGTGTCACATGAAGTTCATGAACTTAGTCTTGGCCTCGTCCATGATGGCTTCGGTGACCTGGCTAGCACCCCGTTCCACGGCGATGCGTTCGATCTCGCGGCGGGCCATCGGCCGGATGAAGTCCGGAATGTTCTCCAGGCGCTTCTCGGCGGCGGGTGCCCACGGGATGCCTTCCGTGGCGTTCTTCGAGTCGTCCATGACTTGAAGCGTGATCTTCTTGTAGCCGTGCTTATGGGCGTAGGCTTCGATGCCGCCCTTGATCATCGGGCGCACGAACGACGGAGTCTTCTCCAGCCGGTCCAGCGCGTCCGGCGTCCATTCAAACTGGGAGGTCGCCGACTCCTTCGTGGTGCTACTGGATCCGAGCCCCATCTGGGCCACCACCGCTGAGAACGGGCAGCCGCCTGATTTCTTCTCGCCCTCGGCGGGAGCGGCCGATGCAGCCGCCGGCTGCTCGCTGTAATGCTCCTTCAGGTAGTTGGCCATCTCGGCCTGGCCTTCGCCTTCCCCGCGAAGGCCGCCGCGCGTCATCTCGAAGGGCTGGGGAGCGGCGGAGCGTCCGCCGAGCTGCACGCCCAGCGAGCTGACCATCTGGGTCTCACCGGGGTTGGTGACCATCGTGAAGCGCGCGCCGCAGGACGGACAGGCGAAAAACACCCCGAGCGAGCCCTCCGCGGGCTTCTCGACCCTTTCGAAGTTCATGTAGGTTTCGCACTTCATGCAGACGAACTTCATGGGGTGGCTCCTCTCCGAGCTTGCTAGACCCGGCCTTTCGATCAAATGGGCCGGGATATTCAATACCTTCAGTGTATCATAAGCTCTTGGCCAGAATTTTCTTGTAATCCAGGAGTGTCTTGATGCGGCTCGCGATCTCGTCGTACCGCTTGAGGGTCGGGTAGGAGGCGTCCAGCAGCGGCGTGCCCTTGTCGAACGATTTCGCCAGGGTCCGATCGAACGGAATGCGACCGAGCAGTGGCAAGTTCAGCGCCTGGCACATCGCCTCTGTGTCGCCCTCGAACAGCTCGCTCTCTTCCCCGCAGTGCGGGCAGCGGTACATGCTCATGTTCTCGACGATCCCCAGGACCTTGATGCCGAGGTCACGGGCGTAGGCGATGGACTTCTGCACCACGTCCGACGCCACCTGGGATGGAGTCGTGACGACGATCGCGCCGTCCAGGTCCGGGATGAACCCGGCGATGACCGGCGGCTTATCGGCGGCTGCGCCCGGCGGGAGGTCGGCTAGGAGGTAGTCCACTTCCCCCCAGACGATATCCGCAATGAACTCCCGGAGGACGTTCATCTCCCACACGCCCAACCACACCGGGCTGAGATCCATCGGGCCCTTCCATCGTACGGGCGAGAGCTCGTCCAAGAAGAAGTCCATGGAGCCGATCTTCACGCCGAGGGGGCCGACCGGTGGGATCGCGCCCTCCGGGGTAATCGTGAACTGCTGGCCGCGCATGCCCAGCATTTGGGGCACACAGGGGCCGTTCAGGTCCACGTCCAGCACGCCGACCTTGTGGCCTTGCCGCGCGAGGGCCAGGGCCAGGTTCACCGTGGTCATGCTCTTGCCGACGCCGCCCTTGCCGCTCATGACCACGAGCTTGTGGCGGACGGCCGCCATGCGGCCTGTGACCGCCTTCATCTGCTCGGTGATCTGCTGGACCACCTTGGCGTCGTCGGCATACTTCAGCCGGCCGAGGATGTCTTTAAGGTCTTTCGTACCCATCGCGAGGAGG
>VBOO01000177.1:0-2036 GCA_005877505.1 Nitrospirota bacterium | reverse complement strand
GGCCTGAAATGGTGTCAATTTATCCTGCGCGGCCGGAGCGGGTCCTGCCCCCGCATAGCCCGGCGCAGCCGGGGCACCCGTTCCTCCCGTAGTGGATCCTGTCGTGCTTCGACAAGCTCATGCTTCGACCAGGGCTCAGCATGACCGGAATTAATCCGCTCGCCCTGAGCCAGTCGAAGGGCGCTCCGCCCGGGTTCCGCTCGCCGCCACCCGCTCCTAGGCCAACCGTGCGAGTAGTTCTCTTACCTGCTGCTCGATCTGATCCCTGACTTTGCGAAACTCTTCTGTCTGTAGCGCTTTCGGGTCAGGGATAGTCCAGTCTTCGCGCTGCATGGCGCGGACGTTCGGACAGGCGTCGCCGCATCCCATCGTGACGGCGACGTCATATTCGATAGCGGGGATGTCGAAGAGGGACTTGGAGCTATGCCGGTTCAGATCGTAGCCCAACTCGCGCATAGCTTTGATGGCTTTGGGATGGACCTGCCCCGCTGGCTTGGAGCCGGCACTGTACGGTTCAATCGCTCCCACGCCATGCATCCGCGTAAAGGCCTCCGCAATCTGGCTCCGGCACGAGTTCTCCACGCACAAGTTCACCTAACTTCTTCTTTGCGGCGCCGGAGGCAAGGGTATCCTGGGCCAGCGGGAGGGCGGCGCGGATGGAGGAAGCCTTGCCGCCGGTGTAGAGGATCATCGCCGCGTTCATCACGACCCACTCTTGCTGGCTTCCTTTCACCTCGTTCCCAAGGATCTTTGTGATCAGCTCAGCCTCGCCGTCCACGCCGGGCGACACCAGGTGCTCGATCCGTTCGAACGGCAGGTCGAAGTCTTTGGGCTGAAGCGTGAGGGGCATGATCCGGTCCTCGCGCAGTTCGATGGCCTTGGTGACCGAACTGATCGATAGTTCCGGCTCGCCTTCCAGCCCGCGTAGGATCAAGGCCCTCGGCGTACCCAGCATCCTCAAGGCTTCGGCGATCTTCTCGAAGTAGGGCGGGTGCGACATGCCGATGATGGATACTTGAGCCCGGCTGGGGTTCAACATGCGGGAGACAGGCTGGAAGAAGCTCCGCACGCCGAGCTCCTTGCGCAATTCCAGAAAGCGGAAGATGATCGGATGATAGAGGCCGATGTCTAGGTACGCCAGCCCGTGCTTCGTAAGATAATCCGCTGCCCGTTTGGGATCGAGATCAATGGGGATGCCAAGCCGGGCAGCGACCGTGGCGGTGGCCAAGCGGCCCGGCACGTCATCGTACCCGTGGAGAAGGATCGGGACACTGGCGGCCGCAGCGATGATGGCTGCGGGCAACAGGACATGCCAGCTATCCTGCTTGCCGGCATAAGTGGGGATGTCCACGAGCCCGAGGCGGGGCGGAATCGGCAGGGGAGAGGCGTACTCGCGTGCCACCGCGGTGAACGCCGCGAGTTCGCTGACTGACTCGCTTTTGATCCGCATGGCAACGAGAAACGAGCCGACCTGCGCGGGTGTGGCCACGCTTTCCAGCAGCAGGCGCATGGCTCCCTTGGCCTCGTCGTAGGTGAGGTCCTTGGCGCCCTTCTCGCCCTTGCCGACCTTGGCGATCAGGGTTTGCATGGTGCTGGACATACTTTTTTTAGATCGAATAGTGGAACTGGGGCTTGGCACCGATCGCCTGGGCGAGGACGCCGCGAGCTTTCAGCTCCTCCATGACCCGGTCGGCGATGGTCTCGAAGTCCTTCGGTCCGGGGAAGGCCAGATCGGTGTCGGACGGAGGCGCCTCCTCGCTTTTGGACATGTGCACGGTGATAAGGGGCGTCGGGTGGACGAGAGTCCGGATCGCCTGATGATCGGCCCCGGCGAACGCGTTGGTCGTGGAGATTACGATCAGCCCCGTGTCGGTGAGGAGGCGGGCAACCTCGCCGAACCGCCGGACGATCTCGCCCGTGTCTTCCTCGGCCAAGTCCGCATCCAGGCCGCGCCTGAGATTGGCGCCGTCCAGCAGATACGCGTGGCGGCCATCCGCCACCAGCTGCACCTCGAGCCGCCGCGCCAACATGGATTT
>VBOO01000175.1 GCA_005877505.1 Nitrospirota bacterium | reverse complement strand
CTGGCCCTGACCTTCGAATTCCGCCAAGACGTCCTGGGACTGGTCCTGGGCGGGACCCTCATGGTGATGCTGGGCTTGATCGACGATTTCGGGGTCCTCAAGCCCTGGCCCAAGCTGATCGGCCAGCTCATCGCGGTGTTCGTCCTGATCCGGAGCGGCATCCGCATCGAGATCGCCGCGTTTCCCGACTGGCTGGACCTGATGCTCACCGTCGTGTGGATGATCGGCATCATCAACGCCGTCAACATCATCGACGTGATGGACGGGCTGGCCGGCGGGGTCGGCGTGATCGGCTGCCTCTGGCTCTTCGTCGTGGCGCTGGTGAACCACGACACCACGGTCGCCGTGATGCTGGCGGCGCTGGCGGGGAGCCTGGTCGGATTCCTCCGGTACAATTTTCACCCGGCGACGATCTACCTGGGTGACGCCGGCTCGCTCTTCGTGGGCCTCATGCTGGGGGCGCTGGCGATGGTGAGCCAGTATACGATAGTGAACCCGGTGGCGGTCCTGGCGCCGGTCCTCATTCTCGGCGTGCCTGTGTTCGATACGCTGTTCGTGATGTACGTCCGCTGGCTGCGGGGCCTGCCGATGTTTCTCGGGAGCCTGGACCACATTGCGCTTCGCCTGCGGCAGTTGCGCCTCTCGGTCCCACAGGTCGTCGTCGCGAGCTATGGCGCGTCGGTCGCGCTGGGAGGGGCGGCTTTGGTGATGATGTTCGTGTCGACGGCGACGGCACTGGTCCTCGCGGGCGTCGTGTTGCTTCTGGCGGTCGTTGCGGCGGTCTGGCTCAAGCGCATTGAAATGCCCAAGCTGGTAAAAGGAACCGTGCTGCCTCCCGCTGCGAAATCCGGATCACTGGAGGCGGTGAATCTCCCGGCCCATGTGATCGAAGGGCCGGGTCCAGCAAGCTCGGAGCGGAGAGCGCCGTGATCCTGATCATCGGCGCCGGCCTGGCCGGGCTCAGCACCGCGTATCATCTGGGGGACCGGCCCTATCGGGTGATCGAGAGGGAGAAGGAAGCGGGCGGCCTCTGCCGGTCCTACCAGAAGGACGGCTTCACCTTCGACATGACGGGCCATCTCCTCCACTTCCGCCAGGCCGCCATCAAAGCCCTCGTGGAGGGGCTGCTGGACGGCCGTCTGGAGAAGCATGCCCGCCGCTCCTTCATCTACTCGCACCGGACCTATACGGAGTATCCGTTCCAGGTCAACACCTACGGGCTGCCGCCCGAGGTCGTCCGCGAGTGCCTGATGGGGTTCATCGCCACGCTCACGATGCCGGCGACGAACCGGTCGGAGGACCGCTCCTTCAAGGACTGGATTCTGGAAAACATGGGCGAGGGCATCGCCAAGCACTTCATGGTGCCGTTCAACGAGAAGCTGTGGCAGGTCTCGCTGGACGAGCTGACGTCGGACTGGGTGTCCTGGCTGGTGCCCAAGCCGGACCTCAAGGACGTGATCAACGGCGCGCTGGGCATCAAGGACAAAGCCTTCGGCTACAATCCGACCTTTCTTTATCCGGCGCAGGGCGGGATCAGCATGCTCCCCCGGGCGTTCCTGCCCGGCGTGCGGGATCTCGTCTACGGTTGCGAACTGATCGAAGTAGAGACGGCGCGCCGACGGGCGACTTTCTCCGACGGCCGCGTCGAAGGGTACGAGACGCTGGTCTCCACGATCCCGGTGCCCGAGCTGGTCCGCCGGTGCACGGACCTGCCGAAGTCGATCCGTGAGGCGGCGGGAGGGCTTCGCTGCGTGTCGGTCTACAACGTCAATCTGGGCGTGGCGCGGGAAAAGGTCTCCGACAAGCACTGGATCTATTTCCCCGAGCCGGAGTTCCCGTTCTACCGTGCGGGCTTCCCCATGAACTTCTCCCCCTCGCTGGGGCCGCCCGGGTGCAGCTCGCTTTACGTGGAGGTCTCGCACCAGCCGGCGCATGCCGTGCCGGAGACGGCGTTGGTCCAGCGGATCCGCGACGGGCTGGAACGCGCCGGTATTTTCCGGTCGGACGATGAACTCGTGGTTGCCGACGTCAAGGACATCCGGTACGCCTACGTGCTGTTCGACCAACACCGAGCCCGTGCCCTGCCCGCGATCCTGGAAGAGCTGGCGCGGCGCGGCATTCATTCGATCGGCCGGTACGGGCGCTGGGAGCACACGTCCATGGAAGACGCGATGGCGCAGGGTAAGCAGCTCGCGGAGCAGTTGCGGGCGTCGTGACGCACACGATCTGCCACATCATCACCAAGCTGGAACTGGGCGGCGCCCAGGAGGTGGCGCTCTACACGGTCGCGAACCTAGACCGCGCGCGGTTCCGTCCGGTCCTGCTCACCGGTCCCGGCGGCCTTCTGACAGAGGAGGCGAAAGCCCTGCCGGGCGTCGAGGTCGAGATCGTCCCAGCCCTGGGCCGCGAGATTCGGCCGTTCCGGGACGTTCTCGCATTCTTGCAGTTGGTCCGTCTGCTCCGCCGGACCCGTCCCACGGTGGTTCACACCCACAGCTCCAAGGCAGGGGTCCTGGGCCGCTGGGCCGCATGGCTCACTGGCGTGCCGATCATCGTGCACACCATCCACGGGTTCGGGATTACGCCCACCCAGCCAGCTTGGCTGCACTGGGTGGTGATCGGCCTGGAACGGCTCGCGGGTCGGATCACGACACGGTGGATTGCGGTGGCGCAGGCCAACGTCGAGGAGGGCGTCCGCTGGAGGCTCTTCGACCGGGCGCGCGTCGCTGTGATCCGTCCCGGGATTGATCCGCGTCCGTTTCAAGCGCCGCTGTCCTCGCGCGAGCGCGACCGGGTGCGCGCGGAGTTGGGCGCGGGGCCGCGCGACCTGCTGGTGGGTATGGTCGCCTGCCTCAAGCCCCAGAAGGGCCCGCACGATTTTGTGGAGGTGGCGGCGCGTGTGTGCGTGCGCGTGCCGTCGGCCCGCTTCGCGCTGATCGGCGATGGTGAACTGCGCGCGATGGTCGAGGCCCGCATCCAGGCCTTGAACCTGGCGGGCCGTGTGCGGGTCGTCGGCTGGCGGCGGGATATTCCGGACGTGGTGCGCGCGTTGGACGTGTTTCTCCTGACCTCACACTGGGAGGGATTGGCGCGGGTCTGGCTGGAAGCGAGAGCGGCGGGGGTGCCGGTCGTCGCCACGAAGGTGGGGGGCGCCGCCGAGGCGATCGTGGAAGGGCGCCACGGCCGGCTGTGCGACGTGGGCGATGTGAGCGGCCTGGCCGATCGCCTGTGCGAGGTCCTGACGGACGCCGCGCTCCGCGATCGAATGCGCGCCGCGGGCGGTCAGTTGCCGGCGGAGTTCGATATCCGCGAGATGCTCGCTCAATGCGAGCAGCTTTATGATAAGCTGCTGACTTCCGACAGGGGCGGCGACCTGGTGCCGGACCACCGTGCGGCAGAATCAATCCGGTACGCGAGGAGGGGGGAGTGAAGGTTCCGCTGCTGGACTTGAAGGCGCAATATCGGCCGATCCGCGCGGAGGTCATGGCGGCTCTCGAAGCGGTCTGCGACGAGCAGGCGTTCATCCTCGGAGCGCCCGTGGCCGATCTGGAAAGAGACATCCAGAGCTACGTCGGAGTGAGCCAGGCCATCGGCGTGGCCTCCGGCACCGACGCCATTTTGTTGGCGCTCATGGCCTGCGGGGTGGGGCCGGAAGACGAGGTGGTCACGGTGCCGTACACGTTCTTTGCCACGGCCGGCTCCATCTCGCGCCTGGGCGCACAACCGGTGTTCGTGGACATCAAGCCGGACACCTACAACATGGATCCCGCGCTGCTCGAAGGGGCCGTCGGGCCGAGGACCAAGGCCATCCTGCCGGTCCACCTGTTCGGCCAGTGCGCCGAGATGGAGCCGATTCTGCAGATCGCCGCCCGCAGGAACCTCCCGGTGATCGAGGACGCCGCGCAGGCGATCGGGGCGACGTGGCGGAACCGCAAGGCCGGCTCACTGGGCCAGGCGGGGTGCCTCAGCTTTTTTCCCTCCAAGAACCTCGGCGGGTTCGGGGACGGCGGCATGGTCACCACCGACGATCAGGCGCTCGCCGACCGCGTGCGCATGCTACGGGTCCACGGCAGCCGCGTGAAGTACGTCCACGAAGCGATCGGGGTGAACAGCCGGCTGGACGCGCTCCAGGCGGCGGTGCTGCGCGTGAAGCTGAAATACCTCGAGGAGTGGACCAAGGGCCGGCAGCGAAACGCCACGCGCTATGACGCGTTATTCAAGCAAGCGAACCTGCTGGGTCGCGTGACCTTGCCCACGGTCATCGCCGAGAACCGGCACGTCTACAACCAGTACGTCATCCGCGTCTCGCAGCGGGATCAGCTCCGGGCCTTCCTGCAGGAGCACGGGATCGGCACCGAGGTCTATTACCCGTCGCCCTTGCATCTGCAGGTCTGCTACAAGGACCTCGGCTATGGGCCGGGCTCGTTCCCGTACGCGGAGCGCGCGGCCCAGGAGACGCTGGCGCTGCCCATCTACGCCGAGCTCATCGAAGACCAGCAAGCCCACGTCGTCGAGACGATCAAGAAGTTCTACAGCGGGAGCTGAAATCTGCACCTGCCGCCCTCGGCGGCCACGTCATCACGAGCTGCTACTGAATGGAGGAGAGTGGAGTTGGTCCTCGTACAGCTTCTCCAGGCAGGCTGGGCAAATGCCGTGGGTAAAGGAGGCTTCTGAATGCTCCTGGATATACGTTTCGATGTGCTCCCAGTCGCCTTCGTCACTCCGAATTTTTTTACACGATGCACAAATCGGCAATAATCCCTGCAGGGTCTTCATCTGGGTCAACGCGTCCACCAGATCGCAGATCAGTCGGTCCCGTTCCTCTTTGGCGCGCTGGCGTTCGGTAATGTCACGGGCAATCTTCGACACCCCGATGATCTTGCCGGTCTCGTCCGTGATCGGCGAAATGGTCAAGGAGACGTCCACCTCCCGGCCGTCCTTCTGGCGCCGCACCGTCTCAAAGTGCTCGATCCGCTCCCCCCGTCGCAGCCGTTCCATGATGGTGGGTTCTTCGTCTAAACAGCGCGGGGGGATCAACACTGTGATCGACCGTCCCAGGATCTCCTCAGCAGAGTAGCCGAAGATGCGCTCGGCCCCTCGGTTCCAACTGACGACGATGCCCTCGAGCGTTTTGCCGATGATGGCATCTCCCGAAGAATCGACAATCGCGGCCAGATAGGCTTTCGTCTTTTCAGCTCGCCGTCGTTCAGAAGTGCCTGCCGCCAGGGCCAGGGTCATCACGGCCATGGTCCACATGAAGGCTTGCAGCAACAGGAGGGACTCGGTCTGGGTATTTCTCACGAAGGGGCCGAACCCTGACAATGTGCCCCAGATCGCCAGAAATGACAGCAGCACTGTGGCCGTCGCGGTCTCGCGTGGGCCGAACCGGAAGGCCGCCCACACCAGGACCGGAATACACAGGAAAGCCACCGGATAAGCTTCTCTGGTGATCGGAAGTCCTCCGCCAAACACGGCCACCCCCACCCCCACCAGGATCACGAACATGAGGCCCGCTTCCTTCGCCTGGGCCGGAGTCCACCGCACCCGGGGGTTCTGGCTCCAGAGCAGCAGGACCGGGGCCACAATGAGGGCGCCCCCCACATCGCCCAACCACCAGGTGAGCCAGGTGCGCCCATACGCGGCCCAGTCGGCGTAGCCGCCGAGGGCGAGACTGGTCACCCCAAAGAGGGGGCTCACTGTCGTGCCCGCCAGTGCCGCGAGGGCGGCAAACTTCAAGACATCCGGTGGACGGTCGAAGGCGTGGGCGCGGTGGGCGAACCGGTTCACCAGGTAGGCGCCGGCAAGCCCTTCGAGGGTATTTCCTAAAGCGATGCCGAGCGTGGTGACGAGGGACCCTGTCGTGGTGAAGTAGACGAGGAACGCACCCAGGAAGATGCCGGGCCACACGCGATAGCCCAAGGA
>VBOO01000174.1 GCA_005877505.1 Nitrospirota bacterium | reverse complement strand
AAATTGAACCTTGTTGTATGGTTATGGACCTCAATCATGACAATTCGGTCAGGGTCCCGACGGCACCAAAGTTGCTGTCCTTAGGTAAGGAACACGTCAAGAGGCTGTGACAAATTCGTAACTAACTGCGGTGGGGGCGGAGGGGCGCGGGTGAGCGGGGCCCCCTCACGCTACGAACGAGGAGACGCGATGGCAACATCCATGAGTGCCGCTTTCTACGACCTGAGCACCGCCCTCCTGCTCGGGCTGCTGGCTGCAGGGCTGATGGGCCCGCCCCAAGCCCGGGGGAAACGGATCCACACTGCCATAAAAAAATTGCTTGGCGCAGGTTTGGTCATTGCCTCTCTCGGTTTCTTCATATTGCCGAGCAAAGCGCAGGCTGCTGCCCCGACTTTTAACACGTTCAGCGGGATTGCGGCTGCGGCAAGTGGTGGCGCTGATCCGACCGTCACGCTCCCCGCACACGCACTGAACGATATCCTTCTCCTCGCGACCATAGTCAGAAGTAATACCGCGACTGTCGCCACGCCGGCGGGCTGGACGCAGATCGGCTCTCCAACTGTCCGCTCGACCGTCGCGACCTATCAGTTTTTCTGGAAGCGCGCCGCAAGTGGCTCCGAAACGAATCCCTTGATTGACAGGACGGGTACGACCGGCGACGTCTATGCTGCCGTTATTACCTATCGCGGGGCGACTACGACCGGTGACCCGTGGGAAGTCCAAGGGACGGTTACGAAAGGCACCACAGACCCGTCGGTAATCACGGGGATCACCACGCTCACCGCCAACTCGTTGGTGGTCGTGGCCGTCGCCGGCGAGAATGATAACAACGCCTCGATCATCACGACGGGGACTGCCCCATCCGCATACGCCGTGCACTATGTTGAATCAGCGACCGGCGCACACGGTGTGATCACGTTCTCCGAAGCAGCGAGAACCACAGCGGGGGCGACGGGAAACGTTTCGGTCGACTGGAATACCGCTGTCCCAGTCGGCTTTGGCGGCATCGTTCTCGCGCTCAGACCGCCCCAGTTGCCCTTCAATTACCGCAAGGCGATCACGATCGATCACACGAAGGTGGGCAACAGCGGGGCTCCCACCACGCTCGCGAACTACCCATTCCTCTACAGCGTCACCGACGCGAACCTCAAGACTGTTGCCAATGGCGGGCATGTCAGCAATGCCGCGGGTGCGGGGACAATCACGATTGATAACCCCGGTGCGAGCACCGCCACCGGAGGGGGGGTTTCCAGCCTCACCATCCCCAGTTTTGCGGTTGGGGCTGGAGCGAACCGGCTGCTGCTGGTCGGTGTCTCCGTCACGAACAATAACGTAAACGGCACACGGGCGCTCAATTCGGTCACATTCAACGGGGTGAACCTGCTGCAGGTGACCACGGTCGCCAGTGGCGACGACCGGGTCTGGATCTATCGAATGGTCAACCCACCCAATGTCACTGCGGATATCGTCGCGACGTTCGCAGGTACCGGTGGCGGTGTGCTCGGGGCCGTGTCGTTTACGGGTGTCGATCAGACCACGCCACTGGGGACGCCGGTAACCGAGAGCCAAGGCGATGGCAGTATCACGGTGACGGCGGCGGATAATGAGTGGATTTTCGATGTCATCGTATTGGAGGGGGGGACCCTGACCGTCGGGGCAGATCAGACCCAACGGTGGAACTTATCCTCCGGCAGTATTGGGGGGGCCAGCACACAACCGGGCAGTTTCGACGACATCATGTCCTGGACCTATGGGGCTGCAACGAGTCGCGCGCAGGCGGGGGTGGCGATCAAACCTGCTGGCAGTCTGGCGGGGTATGACATGATCTTCCGCGCGTTTGACTCCGACAATCCCGGGGCCAATATCTGCGGCGCGGGCGTTGACGACTGCACGTTGGACCATGAGATCGAAGAGTATGATCCGACCACCGGCAAGCTGGTGGCCTGGGTGAGGATCCCCGTCCTCAAGGCTTTCTCGTACACTACGCCGGCCCCTCTCGACACGAAGATCTACATCTACTACGGCAACACCGACATCACGACCTCCACGGAGAACCCCACCGGGGTGTGGGATACCGACTTCAAAGGCGTGTGGCACGTGAAAGAAGCGACCGACGCCGGGAAAGCTGATTCCACCGTCAATACGAACCATGGTGCGCCGAAGAACGGTCCGGCAACCATTACCGGAAAGATCAGCGGGGCGTTGACTTTCGACGGCACGAATGACGTCCTCCGGGTGAATGATGCCAACTCCCTTGACATGAGTTCGGCCTTCACGTTGAGCGCCTGGATCAAGCCGAATGCGGCGATCGACAATACCGCCGACTACAACCAGGGACTCATGGACAAGGGGGTCTTCCAGCTCTTCTTTGACAAATCAGACGGGAAATTGCACTTCACGACGGCCTCTGGCACATCAGGCTGGACGCTGAACTTCGATACAGGGGCAGCGATCGAGCTCACTGCTTCTCTCGCGGCCTACAACGGCAAGCTCTATGCCGGGGAAGGGACTAGCAACGGCGACGGCGATGTCATTGTGTATGACGGCACCTCCTGGAAGAAGCCTGGGGATGTGGGCTTCACTGGCTTCAATGGAACGTTTCAGTGGATCCCCGCTCTCACCGTCTACAAGGGCAAGCTCTATGCCGGGCAAGCGAGTGCCAACGGCGCCGGCGATGTCCTGGTCTTTGACGGCACCTCCTGGATTAAGCCGGGGGACGCGGGATGTACTCCAAGTAGTGGATGCTTCGATGGAGCGCAGCAGCTTCTCGGCGCCCTCGCGGCCTACAACGGCAAGCTCTATGCCGGGCAAGGGACGGCTGGCAACACCAACGGAACCGGCGATATCGCGGTCTTTGACAACACCTCTTGGATTAAGCCGCCGGACGCGGGATGTACTGCGAGCAGTGGATGCTTCGATGGCGCGGCGGACATAATCCGTGCTTTCGCCGTCTACAACGGTAAGCTCTATGCCGGACAAGGGGATGACGCCGGCGAAGGCGATGTCCTGGTCTTTGACGGCACCTCCTGGATTAAGCCGGGGGACGCGGGATGTACTCCAAGTAGTGGATGCTTCGATGGCGCGCAGGAGATCATTCACGCTCTCGCCGTCTATGACGGCAAGCTCTATGCCGGACAAGGGCAAAGTGCCGCCGGCGACGGAGATGTCTTGGTCTTTGACGGCACCTCCTGGGTGACGCCGGCCAGCCCGCTCACGTCTCCAACCTGTTCAACCAACACGACATGCTTCGATGGAGCATTCGAGAAGATTCAAGCCTTCGCCGTCTACAACGGCAGACTCTATGCCGGGCAAGGGGATAGCGCCGGTATGGCCGATATCCTGGTCTTTGACGGCACGCAATGGTGGAAGCCCGGGGATGCAGGGGCCCCGCCCGATGTCTACGATGCGGGGGCAACGATTGAGCGAGTCCGTGCCCTCGCCGTGTACAACGGCAAGCTCTATGCCACGCTAGGGGAGTCTGCCGGCGACGGCGATATCCTCGTCCTTGACAATGGCAAGAGCCTCTCCTCCGCCAAGTCAAGCTGGGCTGTGGACTGGCATCATGTCGTCGCGTCGTATGATGGCACGACGATGAGTATCTACGTGGCGGGCGCACTGGACAGCTCGCAATCCATCACCTTCACCCCGAATACCAATGCGTTGAGTCTCCTCCTAGGGACCACCTATGGGTCGCAGATGGCCGGCGGAAGCGCGGAGGCCTTTGCCGGCATCCTCGACGAAATCCGCATCTCCAGCGTGGCCCGCTCCGCGCACTGGATCAAGACCGAGTACAACAACACGTGCACCGTGGGGGTGGATCCCGGCTGCACCAGCGTCTTCTACACGGTCGGGACTGAAGAGGGGCCGAACGCGCCCTCGCTGGCGCGCCTGACTCAGGCCCACGCGCTCTCCCATGACGGCGCATCCACCCGCGTGGTCGAGCTCCACTGGCGGACCAGCTACGAGGTGGATCATCTGGGCTTCCATGTGTATCGTGAGGAGCAGGGCGCCCGCACACGGATCACGCCGGGTCGCTCATCGCGGGCTCGGCGCTCAAGGGCCGCGCGGGGACCGTGCTGACCGCGGGGCAGAGCTACAGTTGGTGGGATGTCCTGCCGCTCAAGAGCGGGCCGCTCCGCTACTGGCTCGAGGAAATAGACCTGAAGGGGCGCCGCACCTGGCATGGCCCGGTGGATGTGCAATCGGCCAAGGGCCACAAGCTCGCGTCGGAGTCCGAGCGGGTTCGGTCCGTGCTGCTGACCCGGCTGGGGCGAAGCAAAGCGAGCGTGACGGCAGCCCCGTGGTACGGACCACGGCAGGCCTCGCCGGCCACGCCGACTCCGGAGCAGCTTGCGGTGCAATGGAAGTTGGCCGCGAGCTTTGCGCTGAAGCTCGGGGTCCAGGCGGAGGGGTGGTATCGCGTGAGCCAATCCGAGCTT
>VBOO01000043.1 GCA_005877505.1 Nitrospirota bacterium | reverse complement strand
GCATCGATGCTGAGCACCCAGTCATGCGTCACCAGCTCGAGCGCCCGGTTACGGAGCTTGCCGAAGCCGGTGAAGTCACACTGATAGACCTTGTCGGTGTACCCCTGGCAGATCTCCTCGGTCCGGTCGGTGCTGTGGGAATCAAGGACTACGATTTCATCGGCCCACTTGATGCTCTCGAGAGCATCCTGAATCTTCCCCTCCTCGTTGAACGTGAGCACGTAGGCCGAGAGCTTAGACATGGACCACCTGGATGGGAAGCGCGCGTGCCAGCGCCTGGGTGATTCGCTCCTCCACGGTCTCCACCGTGATCCGGTCCAGGCAGTCCCAATAGGGGCACGCCTCGTAGATGCACTTCTCGCAAGTGGGGACCTCGGGCTTGAGCACCACGCCCGTGCCCAAGGGCTGCCAGCGGGTCGGCGAATTGTTCCGGCGCGGGTCGAAGATGCTGACCGTCGGGACGCCGAGCGCAGCCGCAAGGTGCATCGGCCCTGTGGCCAAGGATACGACTGCATGACTCTCGGCGATCACCGCCATCAATTGCCGGATCGTCAACACCCCCATGAGATTTCTCACTCCATCCGGCCATTGGGAGACCCCGGTGTCTCTCCGGAACTTATCCCGCTCCGCTGCATTCCCCGTCAACTGTACCTCGCGCCCTGCTTGAGCCAGGCGCAGGACAAGGTCGCGGTAATGGACCGGCTTCCAGAGACGACTGGAGAATCCCCCAGGATGGACCACGACGCGAAGGCGGGAGGACTCGCCCAAGAATGCCCGCGCCCATCCCTGTTCCTCATCGGTCACCACCAAGCGCGGCGCCGTGACCTCTCCCGGGGAGAGCCCCAGGCCGCGGAGCAACCCCAGGTTGTAGGCGCTCTCATGGCGGGAAAAGTCGCTGCGATGCTCGTACACGCGACGGTTGAGCAGAAAGGAATACCACCGATACCCCGTCCCAACGCGCAGCGGCACGTGCGCCAGCCAGGCTGCCGTCATGAGCCGGCGGAAGGGTTTGAGGAAGATGGCGGCGTCCACTCCACGCCGGAACAACCGGACCAACTCGCCCAGCCGTTCCTGCCCGGTCACCGTTAGCACTTCATCTAGATCCGGATGGTGCGCCAGCGCCGGCGCAGCATAGGCGCTGGAGAGAAAACTCAGCCGCGCGCCCGGCATCACGCGGCGCAATGCCGTTGCCACAGGGAGCGAGAGGATCTCATCCCCGATGCCGTCCGGCCTGACGAGCAGGATGTTCACGACAGCTTGATCGCCTCATCAATGAGCATGACCGGAATATCATCCTTGATCGGATACATCAGCTTGCAGGCCCGGCAGACCAGCCCGTCGCCCTTCTCATTGAGCGCGATGTCCCCCTTGCACTTGGGACACGCGAGGATGGCTAGCAATTCCTTGTCGATTGGCATGTTCTCCTCCAGTTCGTTATTCGTTATACGTTATTCGTAAAGGCCCACCCTTGATCGTTATTCGTCATACGTTATTCGTGATGAGTAGGGGCACGGCGCGCCGTGCCCCTACACCCCGTTTAACGTTTAACGGCTAACGGTTGTTCCAACAAACGCATGGCTGCCTCGATCACCTGTTCTGGATAAATCGACGTGAGGCATTCCAGCTCCACGGCATTGGTACAGCGCCGGCTGAAACACGGACTGCAAGGCACGCCGCTGCGCAGCACAGTATGGCCGGCTCCATAGGGCCCGGTCCTGGCCGGATCGGTCGGGCCGAACAGGGCGATCACCGGCGTTCCGACCGCGGCCGCGAGGTGCATGGGGCCCGAATCGTTCGTGACAAGCAGCCGCGCGCGCCGTAGCAGCGCGATCAATTCCTTCAGCGTCGTCTGTCCCATCAGATCGATCGGCGTAGTCCGCATTTTAGCATTACCTGCTTCCCCGTGTGTCGCACGTCACGGCCGCCGATCAGCACCACGCGGGCGGCTCCATCCTGTTGAAGCCGGTCACCGACCGCCACAAACGATTCGAGCGGCCACCGCTTCGTCTCCCAGCGAGCCGAAGGATTCATCGCGACGAGCGTAGCGCCCGCCTGAATGCCTGCCGCGGCTAAGAGCACCTCGACCCGCGCCTCGGCCTGCGTCTCATGCGGCAGGGGGAAGTCGGACGGCTTGACCTCGCCGGGATCCGCACCCAGGTATTGGGCAGTGAGCAGATAGCGATCCACCGCATGCATCGACGGAGAGGGGACGGGCACGCGCTCCGTATAGAACCAGGGACTGCCTTCCCGACCGTTGGCAAACCCTATCCGGATCGGGGCGCCGGAGATCCATCCCAACAATGCGCTCCGCAGCAGCCCCTGCAGGTCCACCACCGTATCGAAGCGTCCGGCGCGGACCGCTCGCCACGCCGCCAGCCCGCCCTTCAGCGACAGGTCCAGCGCCAGCACCTCATTGAGGTCTGGATTGCCTTCCAGCACCGCCGCCCACTCGCGCTTCACGAGCCACGTGATCTTGGCCGACGGGAATCGCCGCCGCAAGGAGGCCACCGTCGGAAGGGCGTGCACGATGTCGCCCAGTGAACTGGGCTTGATTACCAAGATACGTGAAAAGTCCATCGTTATACGTTATGCGTTATGCGTTATTCGTTATTCGTAACAGTGTAAAGAAAAAGAAGACGAACAAATCCCACGTTTAACGCATAACGAATAACGGTTAACATCCCTCTGGCACCCACGTATAACGTTTAACGATTAACGTTTAACGGTTAACTGTGCCCGTGGTTTCACTGCCTCCAAGACCCACTCCACCGCCTCCGTCAGATCGCGAGCCACATAGTCCGGCGTAACGCCCCGCTCGGCCATCCGTGCCTGCTCCTCCTCATACGCATTCCCGCTCCGGACAAAGACGGCGAGTGCTCCGACGTTGCGCGCCAGTTCCATGTCGGTGGCTTTGTCGCCGATCACGATGGCATGGTCGGGGGATACGTCCAGCTTCCGCTGAGCGCGGTGAACCAGGCCGGGCGCCGGCTTGCGGCAGGTGCACCCATCGTCCGGGTGATGCGGACAGACAAAGATCCCGTCCAGCCACGCGCCGTCTTCCGCGAGCAGCTCTCGCAGCCGCTGGTGAATCGCCTCCAATTGGTCCTGCGTGATGAGGCCCCGCGCCAACCCTGACTGGTTGGACAGCACGACCGTCATGAAGCCGGCGCGAATTAAACGCGCGACGGCCTGGCCGACTCCCGGCAGGAGCTGGAGCTGCTCTGGCTGGTTGAGATAGCCGGGATCAAAGTTGAGTGTCCCATCGCGGTCCAGGTAGACCACGGGGGCCTTCGAACCACTACTCGCAGTTAAGGGAGCCGTGAAACTGGCCATCCGTAGCTGCCGCATTGCCGCCGTATGGACCATCCCAACACTGATCCCTTGCATGCAACGGTGGTCGATGGGGCAATCCCGCAACAGGCACGGCGAGCAGTCCACCGGGTGACGGACGAGCTCGTGGTGGGACCCGAACGGCGAGGTGGTCGCGGGATCGGTCGGCCCGAAGATCGCCACCGTTGGCACACCAAATGCGGTCGCGATATGCATAGGGCCGGTATCGTTCGTGATGAACAGCCGGCACTGCCTGATGAGAGCCATCAGCCGTCGAACCGTCGTCCGCCCGGACAGCACAAGTGTAGGGGCCGTCATCTTGCCGGCGATCGCGGCGCCCAGTTCCTCCTCCCCACGTGCGCCGAAGATCAAGACCACGCCGCCCTGCTCGGCGGCCACCCGATCTGCCACCTCGGCAAAGCGCTCGGGCCGCCACCGCTTGGCAGTGCCATAGACGGACCCAGGGTTCAGTCCTATCAGGACCTTCTTGGGATCCACCCCACACGCCCGCAAGTGCTCGATCGCTTCGGTTTCTTCACCCGGCGTCGTCCGGAGCATCGGCGGCTCGAGTTCAACCGGAATGCCTAACGGCCGGAGCAGCTCCAGATAGTAGTGCACCTGGTGCCTGCGCCGGATCCTCGGAGTCAGCGGGACCCGATGAGTGAGCAGGAACCACCGTCCATCGGTCGCATACCCGTAGCGAATGGGAATACCGGCCAGCGCCGTGATGGCCGCGGCTTCAAAGGCGTTCTGGAACAGGATCGCCAGATTGTAACGCCCGCGGCGCAAGAGCCGCGCCAAGGTCAGCTTGCCGCCGAGCCCGGCGTGCGGTCCCGGGTCGCGGTAGAGCACGATCTCATCCACCGCCGGGTGGTGGTGCAGGAGCTCGGCGATCGCGGGCTTGGCGAGCAGGGCGATCTTCGCCCCGGGGAAGCCCTTCCGGATGGCCATGAGCGCCGGGGTCGTCAGGACCGCGTCCCCGATCCAGTTCGTGCCCCGAACCAGGATCCGCTTCAGTGCCCCGGGCCTAGTCAGCCGTTTATAACGATTCGCGTCCATACGTCAGTTCCTACGAGCCGAAACAATCTGCTCAAAGTTCACGAATCTCCCATGGCACGATTTCGCCCGTTTCCAAGAGATCAAAAAGCTTTTCTGAAGGCATACGCACCGTGAAGCCGTGGATAGCATGGAACCAGATCTCTACTCTCTGCTCGATTGGAAGCCCCTGTCTGACACGCGAAATGATGACTTTGCCACGGTAATCGGATGCCACATTTTCAAATTCGGAATCTTGCGTCAGAAAAACGAGTTCCTCCTCTTTGATACGTTTCCAAAGTTCCGAGTCTCGAACGCCGCGTTGACCGAGAACGATAATATGCTCGACATCATAACCTTCCGCGCGAAGCCGATGGTAGAGCGGAAGCGGAAAATTCTCATCCAACAGGATCTTCAAGACGCCTGTTCAACCGCAGGCGGCAAGTGAGCGGCGACATGAGCCGCATACCGAAGAGCGGCAAGGACCTGCTCGCGGGTGATATGGTAAGCCTCCTGCACCGCCTCAAAGCTCTCGCCGGCCGCGAGGGCGCCGACTACAGTGGCCACATCAACCCGTGTCCCCGTCAAGCAGGGCTTACCGAACCTGACCCCGGGATCCATTGAAATGCCAGGAAAGATTTCCATAGCGTCAACCTCTCAGAATTCGGTCCATTTTACTTCCCAAGCCACTTAGCCATCCTTCGTTCGACTTCCTCCTGGCTCAGGACTCGACCCTGAGCAATGTCTTTCAAGCCGCGCTCGATCTTTTCCCGAACGTAGATGTGGTACTGGATGTCCTCAAACGACGAATCATCCGGAAGGCGATCAAGCATCTTCCGTACTTCTTCTTTTGGTGTACTCATTGTTTGATCCTCGCGTTTGCACTATAGGGTAGCCACTTGAGATTCTGTTCATATCATCTTGAGATGCTTCATCGCATCTTCGATCAAAGGTTGGGCCCAAGATGGACACGGATTAGCACGACTCTTTCCAGGAAATCGATTCGGGGATATGCGGGGTCTTAGGCCGTTCATCTCTTTGACGTGTGCGACCGAGCATGTTTTCACCGAACGATTATGCCTTCTTCTGACTTCTTGAATGACATCTTGGTACCTAGCCATGACCACCACCCCTTATCCCTGCAGCACCATCCGCTCCCATTCCTCTCGTCCCTCGATCCACTGCAACTCAATGCGAACGGCCCAGACGTCCCCCCTCACCCTGCCCTCTCCATGACCCGTTGAGTGACCCATTGCATCCAAAGAGCAATGGGTACCCCGACACGGCCCACACCTCGACCTTCCGATTCTTCACCCCGTCAAACTGCTCCAGCTTCACCGCATCTTTTTCCGTTGTCACGATCCGGTCCACGCCCGCTTGCTCGGCCGAGCGCAGGATTCTCCCCAGAGCATCCTGTGAGTATGCGTGATGGTCCGCAAAGACGCAATGGTCCACAACCGTGGCCCCGACCGCCGCGAGGAGCCGCCGGAAGGACTCTGGATTGCCGATTCCGCTCACAGCCAGCACCCGTTGGCCCTTCAGGGCGGACGGCTCCACCGAGGCCGAGCCTCCGACCTGCACGACGGCGCTTGCTGCAAAGTCCGTGATCCAGATCGGCACCATCGGCGCCACAGCCGTGACTCGAGCCTTCAGCTCCTCAAGTCGACCAGCCTGCGAGGCGCGTGTCACGAGCACCGCCGAGGCCCGGCCGATGGCCGACAGCGGCTCGCGCAGCCGTCCTCGCGGAAGCAGATACCCGTTCCCGAACGGCGCGCTAGCATCCAGGACCAGGATATCCATATCCCGCCGCAACGCCAAGTGTTGATAGCCGTCATCCAGGATGACTGTGTCCACACGATAACGATCCACCAGGTAGCGCCCCACCAGCGGGCGGTCGGCGCCGACCACGACCGGCACGCCTGGACAGCGTTGCGCAATCAGAAAGGGCTCATCCCCACTGTCGCCCGGGTGCCCTCGCAGGGCGTGCCCGTCAGAGACTTCTAGGATGGACGTCCCCCTCCGGCGCTTGTACCCGCGGCTGATGACCGCGACCTTCCGGCCGCGATCCCGCAATGCCTTAGCCAGCGCGATCACGACCGGGGTCTTTCCCGTCCCCCCCAGTGTCAGATTGCCCACGCTGATCACCCGGCAGGGTAGCGACTGCTGTCTCAGCAGACCTCGTGCATAGAGCGCGGCTCTCGCCCGCATCGCAAGCCCGTAGAGGCGCGACAGCGGCAGCAGCGGCGCGAGAAGCCACCCCGCAGGCGTCCGATCGCCTACCGCAAGCAGGCGTTCCGCCCGCTCGAGAGACGTTATTCGCGATCCGCTCATCGTTAATCGTTATACGTTAAACGTTAAACGGGCTGTAGGGGCACGGCGCGCCGTGCCCCTACTCTTCACGATTAACGAATAACGTTTAACGTCCTTCGAGAACACTCGCAATCAAGGCCACCGTGCGCGCCAGCGCCCCCTGGCTCTCCAGCACGAGCTGATAGGCGGTCTTGCCCATCGCTTCCAGACGGGATCGATCCGTGAGGAGGGCCCTCATGACCGGCACCATCTCATCGGCGTCGCGCACCATCGCACCCGCGCCGCAGGCGAGGAACTGCTCCGCCGCCTCGGCAAAGTGATCCATGTGCGGGCCGAAGACCACAGCCTTTCCCCAGGCTGCCGGCTCCAGCGGGCTGTGCCCGCCCACATTGACCAAGCTGCCTCCCACAAACACCAGCGTCGCGTCCCGATACAGTGTGGCAAGCTCCCCCCGCGTATCCAGGACGATCACGCGCGGGCCGGTGATCGGCGCGCCTCCGGCGCCGGGCAGCTTCGTCCGTCTCACAGCAGTGAACCCGCGCGATTGCACGGCCTTGACCACGTCATCGGCCCGCTCGATATGCCGCGGGGCGAGGACCAGGACGAGCGCCGGCGCAATGTCGAGCAAGCGGCGGTAACAGTCCAGCACCGCCGCCTCCTCGCCCGAATGGGTGCTCCCCGCCACAAACAGCTCCTCGCCCCGCGCCAATCTGAGGTCCTGCCTGGAGAGCAACCCTGTGGTCGCCTGCGCTGATGCGGTGACCTGATCGTACTTGAGATTGCCGGTCCGCACGACCCGCTGCGGCTCCACGCCGAGCTGGATCATCCGCTCCACATCGCGGTCGGTCTGCATGGCGCAGAGGGTAAACGCCGCCAGCACGCGTCGGAAAAACGGCCGAGCACGGCAATACCCAGCGAAGGAGTCAGTTGAGAGCCGGCCATTCGCCAGAATGACAGGGATCCGCCGCGCCGCCGCTTCGCGCAGGAAGTTCGGCCAGAATTCCGTCTCGACTACCACGATCAAGCTCGGGCGTACGGTCTGCAAGGCGGACCGGACCGACCAGTGGAAGTCCAGCGGAAAGTAGAGATGCGCCGCCTGCCCGGCCAGCTGCCGTAAAACTGTTTCCTTGCCGGTCTCGGTGACGGTGGACACGAACACGTGGGCGGCGGGATAGCGGGTCTTCAACTGCTGGACCAACGGGACCACCGCCGTCGCCTCACCCATGGACACGGCGTGCACCCAGATCGTCGGGCGCCCATCACGGCTTTGAACCAGGTCTCGGGGCAGCCAGCCCAGCCGTTGACGCAGGCCTGGGCGGCACCGTTTCTTGGCCAGCAGGAGAGCCAAAATCACCGGCGACGCCAGGAGCAGGAGGAGATTGTAGAGAACGAACATCGTCCCTCGTTAAGCGTTAATCGTTATACGTTGAACGGGCTGTAGGGGCACGGCGCGCCGTGCCCCTACTCTTCACGATTAACGAATAACGGTTAACGAATAACGTCCTCGACTGAGCGGTCCGCCTCGTCGCCGACTTTGTTGAGCGCGGCCTCCACCTCCACCCGCTTCGCTTCAAGTTGCACGCGGTTCGCGTCGCGCGACACCCAGATTGGCTCGCCCCACGCAAAGCAGGCCTGGCTGAACGGCAGCGGCACTTCGAACCGGTCCCAGCTCCGGAAGAGTTTTTTTTTGAGGCGGCGAAAGTCAGGGGGATGATCGGAAGTCCCGTCAGCTTCGCCAGCTCGACCACGCCGGGCTGCGCGACGCACCGGGGCCCCCGGGGTCCGTCCGGGGTGACCGCCAGATCGCCCCCTTCGCGCCCCAGCCGAGCCATCTGGCGCAGTGCCCGTGCGCCCCCGCGCGTGGTGGAGCCGCGGATGGTGTCAAAGCCGAACCTGCGCACGATCCGATGGATCAGTTCGCCGTCGCGGTGCTCGCTGATCAGGACATAGAGCCGTGAGCCTCCATAGCACAGGGGCATCATGAGCTGGCGGCTGTGCCAGAAGGCGATGACGACGCCGCGGCCGGACTCCCAGAACGTCCGGACGCGCTCGGCGTGAAGCGTGCGGATCCGCAACGTCCCTCCCAGCGCGCGGATCATCGCGTAACCGATCGGGGGCACGACCGCAAGCTTCATTCTGTTCCAGATACTCAAAAGTTACCTCGTTATTCGTTATACGTTAATCGTTAAGAGTAGGGGCACGGCGCGCCGTGCCCCTACAGCTCGTTTTACGTTTAACGAATAACGTTTAACGTTTTCCCTCGTCTTCGCCGTCGGAAAGGAATTGCATCTGATAGAGCCTTTGATACGTGCCTCCGCGCGCCAGGAGATCATCATGGCGGCCTATTTCGACCACACGACCTCCGGCCAGGACGACGATCCGGTCGGCTCGCTGGATTGTGGAGAGTCGGTGGGCGATCACGAATGTGGTCCGGTCTTTCATGAGATTCGCCAAGGCCATCTGGACCATGCGCTCCGATTCCGTATCCAGCGAGGAGGTGGCTTCGTCGAGGATGAGGATCGGGGGATTGCGCAGCAACGCCCGCGCGATGGCCAATCGCTGGCGTTCCCCGCCCGAGAGCTTCACCCCGTTCTCGCCGATCAGGGTGTCGTACCCGTTGGGCAGCTTCATGATGAACTCGTGGGCGTACGCCGCGCGGGCGGCCTCCATGATGGCTTCGCCGCTGATTTCGTCCTTGCCGTAGGCGATGTTGTTGCGCACGGTGTCGTCGAACAGGAGGGTCTCCTGCGAGACGATCCCGATCTGCTGCCGCAGCGCGGCCAGACGGATCTCGCGGAGGTCCAAGTTGTCGATCAGGATCGCCCCTTCCGTCGGATCATAGAAGCGGGGAATGAGGTTCACGAGGGTCGTCTTGCCGGCGCCGCTGCTCCCCACGAGAGCCAGCACTTCTCCGGCCCGGATCGTCAGTGAGATCTCGCGCAAGGCCCAGGTCTCGACGCCATCGTAGCGAAAGGACACCCCGCGCAACTCGATTGAGGTCCGCACCCCGTCGAGACCCCGCACGCCGGTATCGGTTGCTGCTTCCGTCTCGACATCCAGGACGGCAAAGACCCGCTCAGCAGCCGCGAGGGCTTGCTGGATCGTATTGTTGGACGACGCCAACCGCTTGATGGGGTTGTACATCAGGAATACCGCCGTGAGGAAGGAGAAGAAGGTGCCCGGTGTCATCGTCCCCCGAATGACCTGCGAGCCTCCGTACCAGATGATCCCGGCCACTCCGATGACCCCAATCGCTTCCAGCACGGGCGAGGTGATGGCGGAGACCTGGGTAGATTTCATCAAGGAGCGGAAGTACGCCACGTTGTGCCGTGCGAAGCGCCGATCTTCGGCGGATTCCTGCGTAAAACCCTTCACGATGCGAATGCCGGTCAGCGTCTCCTGCAAGGCTGTGGCCATGTCGGCCGTCCGTTCCTGACCGATCGTGGCGATTCTCCTCAGCCGGTTGCCGAACCGGACCATCGGATAGACCGACAACGGGATCACGACACTCGCCAGAAGGGTCAACTGCCAGTTCTGATAGAACACCACGCCGAGCAGGACCAGAAACGTCAGGCTTTGCTGGAAGAAGTCCTTCACGACGCCGGACACGGCGTTCTGAATCCAATTCACATCGTTGATGACACGGGACATCATCCGGCTGGATGGATTCTTCAGATGGAAGCCGACCGGCAGCCGCATCAGATGGCTGAAGAGCTTCTGGCGGATGTCGGCCACGACGCGGTTCCCTACGTAGACCATCAGATAGGTCTGGCCATAGCTCGCGAATCCTTTGAGCACCGACACGGCCATCAGCGCCACCGGCAGGAGGATCAGCCACGTCGGGTTCCTGTTGATGAAGATCTCATCGAGAGCGGGACGCACGAGCCAGGCATAGGCTCCCGTAAAGGCAGCCACCAGCCCCGAGCAGACGGCAGCCGCTATGAGACGCATCCAGTAAGGTCGCATATAATGCAGCAACCGCAGATACAGCTTCATCGCACGCCTACCTCCCGGCGGCGAAGCTGCTCGAGCACCACCTCCGCCGCGCGGCCAGACGCCCCTGGCGCCCCGAGCAAGGCCCGCACGCGGGCCATCTCCGTTCGCATGCGCTCGCGGTGCGCCGAATCGTCCAAGATGCGACGGGCCTCCTCGGCAAGCCGCACTGGAGTGGCGTGATGCTGGATGAGCTCCGGAATGAACGGCCGGCCGGCCACGAGGTTGGCCAGACCGATGCTTCGGACCCGGACCAGCAGACGCGCGAGCAGGTAGGTGAGCCAGGGCAGCTTGTACACGATCACCATCGAGGTGCCGATGATGGCGGCCTGCAAGGTCGCCGTGCCGGAGGCGATGAACAGCAGATCGGAAGCCGCCATGACCCCATTCGGATCATGCGCGACGAGGCGCACGTCCAGCCCGGCGCTATCGCATAGGCGCTTGATCCCGTCCGGGTCCACCGTCTCGGCGACCGCCAGGATCGCCTTGAGCGACCGACCCTGGCCTTGCAACTGCCGCACGGCCTCCAGCATGACGGGGAGGAGCGCGCGGACTTCTCCAGCGCGGCTCCCTGGTAGGAGGCCGATCACACACGCCTCGCGCGGCAGGCCGTACGTGGCCCGCTGGCGGTCTCGGTCGTAGGACGGCGCCACCTCATCCAACAGCGGATGCCCGACGAACGTGCAGGGAACGCCGGCGCGGCGGTAGAGCTCCGCCTCGAACGGCAGGATGACCACCACATGGTCCACGCGGCGCTGGATCCACCGCATGCGGCGCGGCCGCCACGCCCAGAGCTGCGGCGCGATGTAATAGAGAACGCGACGCCCGGCCCGCTTTGCCACGCGGGCGAAGTGGAAATTGAGCCCGGGATTGTCGATCAGGACGACGAGGTCGAGGTGGTCCCGTCGCAGCATCCGTCTGATGGAGAGAACCCGACGGGCCAGGGCGCGGACCGCGGAAGGCCCGGCGATCCCGATCACGTTCAGGTGGCCGAGCCTCTGCACCAACTCCACGCCGGCGGCCTGCATGCGCGGGCCGCCCACGCCCACAATCGAAAGCTCGGGGGCCTTGGCTTTCAGGGCGGCGGCGAGCTTGGCGCCGTGCAGATCGCCCGAGGCTTCACCCGTGATGATGAGAATGCGTGGTGATCGCATTGATGATGGCATACGCGAGTTCCAGCGCAGCGGCGCCCTCCCGCCCTGAGACTAGCGGCTGGGCGCCGGTGCGGACTGAATCGAGAAAGGCCTCGAGTTCGAGCTTCAAGGGCTCCCGCCCGTCTCCCCGGACATGCTCCGTCAAGACCTCGTAGCGCCCGGAGGCGCCCATCGTCCGCCGCCCCACGATGGCGGTCTGCTGCGCCAGATCAACGAACACATAGCCTTCAGGCTGGAAGATGCGGACCTTGCGGAGCTTGGACTCGGCGACCCGGTTCGCGCTGAAGGTCCCCACGCAGCCGTTCTGGAAGACGACGCGCGCCTGCGCCACATCGGTCGTGGGGGACAGAATTGAGACCCCGCTGGCCTGGATTTCCCGGACCGGCGAACTGACGAGCCCCAACACCAGGTCCAGGTCATGAACCATCAGATCCAGCACCACGTCCACATCCGCCCCGCGGGAGGTGAAGGGGGCCAAGCGCCGGCATTCGATGAGCGTGGGCTCCTTGATCACGCCCTGCGTCGCGCGAAAGGCCGCATTGAACCGCTCAATGTGCCCGACCTGCAGCGTCATGCCGCGGGCCGACGCGACGGCCACCAGGTCACGCGCCTCCTCCACAGTCGCCGTCATCGGCTTTTCCACGAGCACGTGGAGGCCAGCCGCCAGACAGGTCCGCGTGATCGCATGGTGCGAGAGCGTCGGCGTCACCACGCTCACGGCATCCACGTCGGTCAGCAGCTCGCGGTAATCGGTCACAGCCCGGCAACCATGCCGGCCGGCGATCGCAGTCGCCCGCGCCCTGTCCACATCCGCGACGCCGACGAGCCGGGCTCCGGCCAGTTCCGCAAACACCCGGGCATGGTGCTGCCCCAACGAGCCTACCCCAATGACGCCAACCCTGATCTTCTGCATAATACCGTTATTCGTTATACGTTAATCGTTAATCGTGAAGACAAGGAAAGAGTCAGCAGGCTTCATCTTCACGTTTAACGAATAACGATTAACGTTTAACCTCTTCAACCGTTTAACGTTTAACGATTAACGTTTAACGTTCTTGTCCGTCACACCAACAACGGCGATGCCCGTCGCATCAGCGGCCGCGATGGCCTCCTCCCGATCCAGGAACACCGCCCGGCCGGCTTCAATGGCCAGCACCGCCGCGCCGCAGTCGGCCATCGCTCGGATGGTCCCCGGCCCGATCGCCGGCAGGTCGAAGCGTCGGTCCTGTTGCGGCTTGAAGCGCTTGACCACGACGGCGCCCAAACGCGCCAGCTTGCCCCCGCGGCGGACCGCCTCATCCGTGCCCTCCACCGCCTCCACGGCCACGACGACCCGGTCCTTCACCACGACGCACTGGCCTATGTCCAGGCGGCCCACCGCCCCGGCCATCTCCCACCCGAACTCGATGTCGCGCCATTCCTGTTTGGTGGGCGACCGGCGGGTGAGCGTACCCTCTTCGACCAACAACCCGTCGAGTCCAAAGGTGGATTCCCTGATGCGGATGCCCTCGTCCTCCAGCTCGGACGCGAGGGCGCGCAACAGCGAGTCGTCCTTGCGGACGGACACGCGGCGCAGCAACGCGAGCGAGCGCAGATCGGGGCGGATGCCGGAGAACAGATGCGTTTTCTTGACGCCCCCGACCATGACGGCCTGGCGCACGCCGTCTTGCTTGAAGGCCTTGATCAGCCGACGGAGCTGGCCCAGCGCAATCCAATGGATCCGGTCCACGACCTTCTCCAGCGAGGGATCGGCCTCCCCGGCCAAGGCCACGGCCGAGACGCGGTAGCCAAGCCGCCGCGCGTTCTCCGCAAACAGAAGCGGGAAGCGCCCGTTTCCGGCGATCAGGCCGATCCATTCGGCCTGCGTGTCCGGCATCTTCGACCCTGCCGTTCGGCCGGACGCCGTGCTCACGTCGGCTCACTCCTCCTCGCGGTCATCTGAGCCCTTGCAGATGCCGCGCTTCGTGCCATCCAAAAAATTCAATAGAACTTGGACGTCCTCGGACGTCCCGAACTCGTTGCGGACCTTCTTGACCGCTTCGGCCAAGCGCAGCCCCGAGCGGAAGAGCGTCATGTAGACCTGCTTGAGCCGCCGGATGCGATCATCCGAAAAGCCCTGACGCTTAAGCCCGATGGTGTTCACCCCGAACAGTCTGGCGCGATACCCGCCGGCCGCCCGCATGAACGGCGGGATGTCCTGGCCGACTGCCGAACACCCTCCGATCATGCTATAGGCTCCGACGCGCACGAACTGGTGGATGCCAACGAGCCCGCCCACGATGGCATGGTCCCCGATCGTGATGTGGCCGGCCAGGGTGGCGGCGTTCGCCAAGATCACGTGGTTGCCGACGTGGCAGTCGTGAGCAATGTGCACGTACGCCATCAGCACGTTGTGGTCGCCCACGCTCGTGACCCCGCCGCCGAAAGCCGTCGCGCGGTTGACGGTGACGTACTCCCGCAGGACGTTGTGCGAGCCGATCCGGACGTGGGTCTCCTCGCCGTTGTACTTCAAGTGCTGCGGCGGAGCGCCGAGGGATACAAACGAGTGGATCTGGCAGCGTTCCCCCACCTCGGTCCAGCCCTCGATCACGACATGCGAATCGATCCGCGTTCCCGGGCCGACGCGGACGTGCTCGCCGATTACGGTATAGGGTCCCACGGTCACATCATCGGCCAACTGGGCCTTGGGATGCACGATGGCGGTCGGATGCGCCTGCGGGCTCATGGTTCGCCCTCCGGCACGGCCGTTCCGTCCGTAATCATCGCCATCAACTCAGCTTCGCAGACGAGGCTGTCCTCCACATAGGCCTCCCCCTTCATCTTCCAGTAGGGATGGCGGGCCCGGAGGACGTCGAGCACGAACCGCAACCGGTCACCCGGCACGACCGGCTTCCGGAACCTGGCCTTATCGATCCCCATGAAATAGACCAGTTTCGCTCCGCTCTGGTTCGCGGACTTGAAGGCAAGGATCCCGCCCACCTGCGCCATCGCCTCGATGATCAGGACCCCAGGCATGATGGGCCGCCCGGGGAAATGGCCCTGGAAGAACGGCTCATTGACCGTCACGTTTTTGATCCCGATCACCCGCTTCCCGATCTCCAGGTCCTCGATCCGATCCACGAGGAGAAACGGGTAGCGGTGGGGCAGGATCGCCTGGATGTCGGTGCTGTCCAGGCACAATCCCTGGCTACGCCCCTGGCTCACTTTGCCCCCTTGGCATCCAGCTCCTTGATCACACGCTCCGTGAGGTCGAGCGAGGGATGGCTGTAGATGATGACGGATCCTGAACCGTTATTGCTCTTCTCCACCACAAGCGTAATCTGCTCCTTGTCGGCGATGCTCCGGACGATCTGCTCGATGGTCTTGTTAAATTCGTCCAAGACCTCCTTCTTCTTCGCCTGGACCTCCTGGTTGAGCTGCTGGACCTTGCGTTGGTAGTCGACCATTCTGCGGCGGAAAACCTCTTCCTTCTCTTTCTTGGCCTCCGGGCTTAAGACAGCGCCTTGCTTGACGAGGTCTTCCTCCATCTTCTTGAGGTCTTCTTCCTCCTGATCGATGAGCTTCTGGCGGACTTTGACGTATTCCGCCAGCGAGTCCTTGATCTTCTTGCCGGATTTGGTGCCATCCAAAATCTTCTGGGGCTCGACCACGCCGATTTTCAGCTCAGTTCCCCACGCCGGCACCGACACCGCCATTGCGAACGTAAGCATCACGCCCAGAACGTCGTTCCCCTGCCTCATGTCCATGCCCTTCCGTCTTTTAAAAAAGTGTCCCGACTGAAAACTCGAACTGCCCGGGCCGTTCCCCGGTCCGCGGGCTCAGATTAATCCCATAGGCCAGGCGCAGGGGCCCGAACGGTGAGATCCACCGCAACTCGAACCCCGTCGCAGGACGCAGGTCCAAACTCAGCGACTCGCCGTCATTGAACCCTTTGCCATAGTCGAAGAACACCACGCCTTTCACCTTCAGTTCGGGCGCTATGGGGAAAATAAAATCGAAGTTGAAGATAAGTTGCTTGTTGCCCCCCAGGGGGCTGAAATCCGATGCCGTCGGACCGGCCCGGCCGAAGCTGAAGCCGCGCACCGTCTGAATGCCGCCCACGAAGAAGCGGTCACCGACTGGAAGCCGGCTGCCCGATTCGTAAGCGTGCGCCACGCCGAGCCGGGCGCGCGGGGAGAAAACGGTGTCCCAGGCGACCGGGAAATACCACACCGCGTCCCCGATGTACTTGTAGAAGTCGTTGGAACCGCCGAGCGGGCCGCCGGCGAACTCCAGCGTGAGCCCGTACCGCGCGCCTTTGCTCGGGTCAAGATAGACGTCCCGCGTGTCACGGGCCAGACCGAGGATGATCGCATCGGTGGTAGTTGTCCCGATCTGCTGCTGGATCAACGGGGGAAGATCGGAGATGGGCACATTGGTCTCCCCCCCTCCGCCCAAAAAGAGTTTGCTGGCGAGGTCGTTGGAGATCGTCAAGCGCTCGCGGAGCAGGCTCAAGCTCCCGCTCAGGTACTCCGAGAACCATTTGCCGAGCACGATGTCGCCGCCGATCCGTTCTTCGAAGTAGCTCACAAAGAACGTCTCGCGCGCAAACAGATCAACCTGTCCCGACAAGGCCTCGTCGAACAGGTAGGGCTCCCGGAAGGTCACGACCCCCAAGGACCGACGCTGGCCGAGCTGTCCTCGGATCTTGAGGAGCTGGCCCCGTCCGAAGAGATTGCCTTCCGTAATGTCGGCGACGAAACCCAACTTGTCCAGCGAACTGAAGCCCCCGCCCACGCTGAACGTGCCGGTGGACTTCTCCTTGACCTTCACATCCAGATCGACCGTGTTCGGATCGACCTGCTTCGGAATGATCTCAACCGTCTCAAAGAAGTTCATGTTCTTGAGGCGCTCGTAACTGCGTTTCAGGGCGGCGGTATCGATCAACTCGGCCTCGTTGACGCGCAGCTCGCGGCGGATCACCTTGTCACGGGTCTTGTCGTTGCCGGAGATGTTGATGTTTCGGACGTGTACCAGGGCCTCTTCCTTGACCTCGAAGGTAACCGCAGCAGTCTTGGAGTTCGGATCCGGCAGGATCTGGGGGTTCACGTCCGCAAACGCGAACCCCTTCGTGCCGTACAGGTCCGTAACCCGCGTGAGCTCGTCCCGTATCTCCGCCATCCTGACGACTCCGCCAGGGGACAGCTTGCTGCCGGTTCGGAGTTCCGCCTCCGAAAAGATCGTTTGTCCCTTGTAACTGATCTTTGAGAACGTGTACTGCGGGCCTTCGACGACCGGGAACCGGACCGTGAACCACTTCTTGTCGGGGCTCAGCTCGACCGAAGGCGTCCCGACCTGGACATTCAGATACCCTTCATCCAGATAGATCTGTCGGAGCCTCTCCACGTCGTTGGCCAACTCGTCCTTCTTGTAGATGCCGGCGTCGTCGAACCAGGACGTGAGCCAGAAGTACTCGCGGGTCACGAGCGCTTTTTTGAGCTTCTTGTCCGGGACGGCCCTGGCGCCGTCGAAGGCGACGGTCTTGATGCGGGCCCTGGAGCCCTCCTTGATGAAGAAGGTCAGCGATTTCCGCTCGCCATCCAGGGTCTTGATGACCGGTACGATGCGCGCGCTGAAGTAGCCTTCATCCTCATAGAGAAGCCGGAGGCGCTCGACGCTGTCTTTGATTTGCTGCTGGTCCAGGAACGACTGGGGGCGGACCGTCAGTTTTTCGGTCAGTTTCTCGTCCTTGACGTTGTCGTTGCCGTCATAGAGGATTTGCGTCACGAAAGGTTTCTCCGAGACGACGAACATCACCGCGACGCCTCCGGCCACCGGTTCAGTCTCCACGCGGACGTCCTCGAAGTACCCCATCTGGTAGATGGCCCGGATCTGCTCCCTGATCCTCTCTGCACTGAACGGCTCACCTTCCTTCAGCGAGATACGGCCCCGGATGGCCGGCGCCTCGATCCGTTTGTTGCCCTGGATTTTGATCGCCTTGATCAGTTGAGCCGATTCTTGCGCGACGCCAATGCCCTGGCCGTAGGCCCAGATGAGCCCCACCCACAACAAGCCCCAGATCCCCAATATCGCGGACACTCTACTGGGGGCCCCGTCTCTGAATAGCACAACCCCTACCAGTGTTGGGCCAGAACGGCTCGCGCCTCTCGTGAGCCACAGCAGCACCCTTCGCTATCCTCTCCCGACACACAGAGCAGCCTCCAGCCGTTCATCGAAGGCTTGGCTGAAACGTCGCAAAAAATCGAAGGAATTCTACAGATCACCCCGCGAGAAGTAAAGGGAAAAAGCCGCAGAGGTGCTCTCCCTGGTTCGCTTGACATTGATGCGATTGGCCCGTAGAATCCGCTTGATATGCCTTCTCGGAAAGTCTCCAAGGCCATCATTCCCGCCGCTGGCCTCGGAACCCGCTTCCTTCCCGCCACAAAAGCCTCGCCCAAAGAGATGCTTCCGTTGGTGGACAAGCCCTTGATCCAATATGCGGTCGAGGAAGCAGTCAGTGCCGGCATTCAGGACATCATCGTCATCACGGGCCGGGGGAAACGGGCCATCGAAGACCACTTCGATGTGTCCTTCGAGCTGGAAGAAAATCTCAAAGAAAGCGGAAAAGAGAAGATGCTCAACGAAATCCGCAGGATTTCGGAGCTGGCAAATTTTTGCTACGTCCGCCAGCGGCACGCCAGGGGCTTGGGGGACGCGATCCTCTGCGCCCAACACCTCATCGGGAAGGAACCGTTCGCGGTGATCCTCGGCGACGAGGTGATCGATGGGCCGGCTCCTGCCATCGGACAGTTGATCGAATGGCATGAAACCTTGGGAACCCCCATCCTGGGGGTGTATGAGGTCGAACGTGAGGCGGTATCCAGCTACGGCATCATCGCCGCCGAATCGGCGGGGCCGCGGCTCTTCAAAGTCACCGACCTGATCGAGAAGCCCTCGCTGCAGGAGGCCCCCTCACGGCTGGCCGTCATTGGCCGCTACATCCTGCCGGCGGCGATCTTTCCCGTGCTGGAGAAGACGCAGCCCGGCAAGCACCAGGAAATCCAGCTCACGGACGCCTTGCGCACGCTGGCGCGTTCGTCGCCCATGCATGCATTGCTCGTGCACGGCATCCGGCACGATGCCGGAGACAAGCTCGGCTTCCTGAAGGCCACCGTCGAGTTCGGCCTGAAGAACCCCGAACTGGGAGAGCGGTTCGCCCACTATCTCAAAGGACTCACGCTCTAGGACAGAGATGGCCGAGCAGGCACAGAAAGATCCAGCGCAGGTGGAGATTCCGGAACGCCTCCCGCTGCTCCCGATCCGGGACATCGTCGTCTTCCCGTACATGGTCCTCCCACTCTTCGTCGGCCGGGAGATGTCCATCAAGGCGATCGAAGCGGCGCTGGACGGAAACCGGACCATCATGCTGGCCGCCCAGCGCTCGCTGGAGGTCGAAAACCCCGCCCCGCAGGACATCTACACCGTCGGGACGGTGGGCATGGTGATGCGGATGCTCAAGCTGCCGGACGAGCGGATTAAGATCCTCGTTCAGGGCCTGGCCAAGGCCCGCATCGAGGAGTTCGTGCAGTCCGAGCCCTACTTCGAGGTCCGCATCAGGCAGCTTCCCGAAATCAAAATACAGGGCCTGCCCCTAGAGGGTGAGGCCCTGATGCGGACCGTGAAAGAGCAGCTCGAACGGCTGGTGACTCTCGGCAAGGTCCTGATGCCGGACGTGATGGTCGTCATCGAGAATCTCCAGGACCCAGGCCGCCTCGCCGACATGATCGTGTCGAACCTTGGGCTCAAGGTGGACGCCGCCCAGGAGGTCCTGGAAATCCAGGACCCGATCGCCCGGCTCCGGCGCGTCAGCGAACTCCAGGCGGCGGAGATCGAAGTCCTCTCGATGCAGCAGAAGATCCAAGCCGAGGCCAAGGGCGAGATGGACAAGACCCAGCGGGAGTACTTCCTACGCGAGCAGCTCAAGGCCATTCAGAAAGAGCTCGGCGAGCTGGACGAGCGAGCCGAAGAGGTCGCCGAATTCCGCAAGAACATCAAAGACGCCAAGATGCCGGAGAAAGTCCTCAAAGAGGCCGACAAGCAGCTCAAGCGCCTGGAGAAGATGCACCCGGACACCGCCGAAGCAGCCACGGTCCGGACCTACCTTGAGTGGCTGGTGGAGCTGCCCTGGAGCAAGAAGACCAAGGACAACCTCGACATCAAAGCGGCCGCGACGGTCCTGAACGAGGACCACTACGACCTGGAAAAGGTCAAGGAGCGGATCCTGGAGTATCTCGCCGTCCGCAAGATGAAAGAGAAGATGAAGGGGCCCATCCTCTGCTTCGTCGGGCCGCCTGGGGTCGGCAAAACATCCCTCGGCAAATCCATCGCGCGGGCGCTGGGACGGGAGTTTGTGCGGATCTCGCTGGGCGGCATCCGCGACGAGGCTGAGATCCGGGGCCACCGCCGGACGTATGTCGGCGCCATGCCCGGCCGCATCATCCAGGGCATCAAGCAGGCCGGCTCCAGCAACCCGGTTTTCATGATGGACGAGGTGGACAAGGTCGGCGCGGACTTTCGCGGCGATCCCTCGGCCGCGCTCCTGGAGGTCCTCGACCCGGAGCAGAACCACGCCTTCAG
>VBOO01000193.1 GCA_005877505.1 Nitrospirota bacterium | reverse complement strand
GTGTCGATTTGGATCGTGGTCGTGCCGACGGCGGTGACCTTCCCGCGCAGATACTGTCCCGTGGAGCCGGGTTGGGACGCTTGGCCCCAGACCGCCGGCGACCACGCCAGCGCCGCCGCTCCCAGGAGAAGCCCTGCGCACAGCGCCCGCCCTTTGTTCGCGCCCGTCATGTTTCCCTTCATGGCCCTTCCTCCCTAAATCTGCCGCTGGCTCGACTCGCCCGCCACCGACCCCTCTCAGTATGGGGAAAACCGGCCTGCGCTTTGAGCCCAGCGGTCACTCCTATTTAGCAAAGCAGGTGCCTAGGAGGCAGGCACCACGATCTCTCTTTGTTTTGGTATGAGATTCAGTTGGTTATGTGAGGGCTGCAGCTTCGTGATGAGTCCGGGCGGGCTCTGCGAGGGCGGGGAAACTGGGCAATCCATTGCCACGCTTGTGGAATGGACTACCTGGTTTCCTCTTCGAGTTCAGGCGTGCAGGTTAGGGGCTGACGACGCGATAGATCACGAAGGCTCTTTTCACCTAGGGCTTTGCGCTCAGGCGTTGAGCCCGGGCCTCAATCTCGCCCTATAAGTCACGCCAGGCCATCATCCGACTATAGAATGACTTCGCCGGCTTGACGCAGGTGATAGGCACCGCGCCCGTGCTGGTCTGGGTAATCCCTATGGTACGGGTGCCGGCACAGTCCCCCGGAGTCGTTGGGCCTGTGGGGTTGAGCGGCAACGCGCCTCCAACGTGGATCTGCATCTGTGTTGGCAGCCCCTGACCGAGCGAGAGGGACTTGTTCGCAAGTGTATTGCTGCCTGATGCCGCAGTCCCGATGGCAGAGGATGTGTACGGGCCCCCGGTCAGGTAGAACACCGCATAGAGCTGCCCTGTCCCTGAGGCCGTGCAGATGTCAGGGGTTGGGATGAAGGTCGTGAAGAACACGGTCCCGCCGAGCAGCGTGGGTGAGGCTAGACTCCGTTCCCCAACTGTCATGGCGGATCTCGGCGGGCTTTGCAAGGGAGCGGTGGGATCGTTGAACGTGGTGAACCACCCGTCCATGTTCTGGACGCTATTCACCAGGTTGCCGCTTCCGGAACTAAACCCGATGGTAAAGCCGGACGTGCCTGTCGTGCTCACGTTCGTGCCCGACGCGCAACTCGAGCAGGTCACGATGTTGGAGGAATTGTAGAGGTTGTTCCGCTCAACCGTCTGATCCGTGCATCCGCCGGAGGCAATGCAATCCTTCACGCCATAGAAGTGCTGGTTGTCCGTATTCACCTTATCGGGCGCGGCGAGAAGGCGGCCTGTCCCGAAGAAGAGCCACACATTGTGCGCATCATCAAATGTCAGCGCCGGCGCCGTCAAGATCGGCCCGACTCTGCACCCCGCCGGAAAGGCGGAGCCGGCAGATGAACACGACGACGTCCCTAACGCGCTGATCAGGGACGAGGGAACCTGGCTTCCACCCGACGTGATTCCCCAGGTGTCCGGATTGATGTCCCCGCCATTGGTGGTCAGACGCCACATTGCGCCTTTCCACACCGGATTAGAGCCTTGGCACCCGTTGTTGGTCGTGCTGCCTCTGCAGATCACGCTTCCGGCATAGACCGCATCCACCCGGAAGTCCAAATTGTAATCGATGGTGACCGCATCGGCCATAAAAGACCCGGTCTGGCCGCTATCATATTCCCGGAGGGCGCCGCTCGCGACACTCGTATCGGAATTGATGCAGGGTAAGGAGGTCGTGCAGGGTGTAAGGTGTTTACCGCCGTTGCCGTGGGATGTAGCCGTTGAATTATTAATATCGGTGTAGGTCGGCCCCAGTTTCAGGTCCACCACGTAGATTTGGCCATTCTGGGTGCTGAAGCCGTCAAGGTGCGTGGGGCCCGTGCCGAAGACGACGTACCATTTCTCGTTCGTGCTGGATGTCATAGTGTCAGTCGAGGGGTTGACCCGTAAGATTGACGGCTCGGCCGTGGTCAGCCCCAGGTCCATGTCACGGAAGACCCAGAGCAGCCTCGGCTCCTTTTCCGGGTTCGTGATGTCCAGCACGAAATACGAGGAGAGGAACACACGATAATCGCTGCCGCCCGTCGAATAACCAGTATCGGTGGTCGTGCCATTATAATTGAAATCCGCCTGCACCACCCGAGGCGTGCCCGCGCCGGAGGTGCAGTTGGCGCAACTGGAGGTGCAGTTGGCGCAACTCCCGCCGAGCCGGAACCCCCCGATGAGGACGGTGCCCCAGCCGCCGGGGTGATCGTCGTCTGCCGTAAAGATCCGCGCGTCCGTGACCTTCGGCGTCAGGTCCACGTAGTACGCGTGGGAGTAGCCTGGCATGGTGAGCCACCGGAGTTGCGGCAGAAGGTCCTGCGGAACAAACGCCCAGAGCTCCGCCCCCAGCAGCGGGGCATCGGAGCGGAAGCTATACGTGGCGACGGCGGCATCGCAGGGCAAGGCCGCGCAGGTTGTGGACGTGCCGAGCCGCTTCGGCGTGGTCGTAAACCGCACCTGCACCGTGGGGCCGCTGCCATCAATCGGCCGGTCGTCATTCACGAAGAAGCCCGCGTTGAACGCGTGGAGCATGCCGTCGTTGGCGCCCACGTAGGCCACCTGCCGGCGGTCCTTGTAGCGCCGGAAGTATTGGTTGTATGTCTGATCGCCGTAGAGGATGTCGTACCGCGTGCTCGGCGCTCCGACGACCACCGGCGCCGCATCGACCACGTCGCCCAGCTTCCACTGAGCCTGCACAGTGGCGCCGCTGTCGTTCACCACGTTGAACGTCCGATCACGGAGGCCTGACACGGCCGAGCCTCGGACCCAGTTGATGATGTTGGTCGCTTCGTTCTGGGCCGCGGTCTTATCGGCCGCGACTGAACTGTTACAATCAAGCACCAATGACGCGCCCAGATAGGGGCAGAGCGTGGCCGCATTCGCTGTGCTGAATTCGAGCGCCTCGCTACTGCCAACATCGCCTCCATTGTTGATGTCCGCCCAGGTCAGGATGCGCCGGCAGGTGTTTCCCCCCTGGGACATGGCGCCTGACTTAGGCCAGGTGTTCGACCCTTCGCAGGTGGCCCCGGGACTGAGCAGGGCCAGCCGCCGCCCGCCTTCCCACATGGGCTGCACATTGCTCACCCCTCCGGTGCTCAGAGCCACGGTCTGGAAGGGGGTCGTCGTGTCGGGGATGCCGTCCCCCGCCGTGCTGCCGGATGCCGTTCCGTCATCCTTGTAGCGGTCCACCACGACGCTATTAAAATTGGAGCTCGCGGGGTTCGTCTCGAGTCGGATCCTGACGATGCAATCGTGCGTGTGCACCATCTGTCCGTCAGGGGGCCCCGTGCAGCCCGAGGCGGAATAGTCCTCGCGGATGTTCCCGAACTTGTCAATGAACAGCCCCTGCACGTATCCCGTCCACTCCACCTGGCTCGTGTTGGAGCCGATGTTCATGAACGTCTTGGGAAAGAAATACGCCTGGTAGATCCCGCCTTCACCGGTGGAGGACGCAGCCAGCACCGACACCGCACTGCCGGAGGAAGTCTTCTGGAGGATGGTGCTCAACATGGACGTTAGCTTGTCGGCCAACTCATCCACCGACCCCGGGGCGAAGAACGTGTCCGGTATGTTGTCACGCCCCAGGGCGCCGGTGGCGTTGATGATTTTGTCCCACTCGCAGGGCAAACTCAGGTTGGTCTTGCTACAGGGGGCAGCAGCGCTCCCGGAGAGCCCGTTGTCCGGCAGATTGTTTCCGTTCGCGTCCTCGAACCCGCCCGCCATGGCCATGTGCAACATGTAGTCGCGACCCTCGGAGTCCGCT
>VBOO01000182.1 GCA_005877505.1 Nitrospirota bacterium | reverse complement strand
AGAATTCTCACCAAGCAGGGGCAGGAGGCGCCGGATGGGGCCTACGACTATTTTGTCAAGTGCATGATGGTCGGCGGTTTCGTGGTAATTGCCTATCCGGCGCGTTATGGTGCGTCACGCGTCATGAGTTTTATTGTCAATCATGAGGGGGTGGTCTATGAAAAGGACCTGGGTAAGGACACGGCAGCGATGGCCACCAAGATGACGAGTTTCAATCCCGACGAGAGCTGGAAACGACCGTAACGACCGGCCCCCCCTTTCTGTCCTACTTCTTCCCCCGCGCAAGGAGGAAACCAATATGCCGACCAAGCGCCAATTGCGAGACGAGCATATGGCACAGCGTCTGCTGGACCAATTACGGGTTTACAAGAGAGTCCAAGCAATTCGTAAGAATCCGAAGAAGCTTGACGAGATCGCATTTTACCCTGTGCACGACAAGCGACGTGAGACACCTGCGTATAAGAAGGTGCACAAGAAGATGGTAAGGGACGAGGATCGCCCATGTCTCATTTGCGGTGTCCGCAACTCTACGCTCAAGGATCCGAAGGCTAACACCTACGGCGCCAAGGCTATAGAGACCCACCACCATGTAATCGAGTGGGCCCTGGCCAACGCAATTAGTGTTGAGAGGTTCAACAAGCACATGCTACGTCACCTCCGGAAGCGGCATCCCGACCGCCAGGATTACAAGCAGGACTTCACTCAAGATCAAGTCCTGGAGTGGGTTGACCACGACGAAGACAATCTCTGGGTTCTTTGTGACGTCCATCATCGCGCGAAGTATCTTGGCATTCACGAGATCACATTTCCGATATGGGGCCCTATGGACCTCTTGCGCGACGGCTTCGAGGATTATGTGAGAACCGAGATAGGCAAGCTGATAGGCAAGAAACGGCCCACGCTTCGCAAGAAGGTCCGGTCATGAGGGCGATTGAGTACAAAAAGGGGACAGGCAACTTTTCGCACCTGTTGATTTTGCAAGGATGACTGATCTTTCGAGAACCTCGAAAAGAAACCTGCCCCTTTTTCATTTCTTGCGGCGCCCGCCTTTCATGGCCCTCTCCATCTCGCGGCCGGCCTCGCGCTGCTTGATGGTCTCCCGCCGGTCGTACTCCTTTTTGCCGCGGGCCAGCGCGATCTCCACCTTGGCAAGCCCGCGCGCGGTGAAGTAGATCCGGAGCGGCACGAGCGTCAGGCCTTTTTGCTGCGTCTGGCCGATCAGCTTTCGGATCTCTTTCTTGTGCAGGAGCAGGACGCGCGGGCGCAAGGGATCGTGGTTCATGATGTTGCCGTGGCTGTACGGGCTGATGTGGCAGTGATGGAGCACCACCTTGCCGCGGTCCACGCTGGCGAAGCTGTCCCGGAGGTTGGCCCGCCCCTCGCGCAGCGACTTGACCTCCGTGCCCTTGAGCGCGATCCCCGCCTCGAGCTTCTCCTGGATCGCGAAGTCGTGGAACGCCCTGCGGTTGGTTGCGATGACCTGCTCTTCCTGCTCTGTCTTGGCCATGGTCGTCACTATAGCATTCTACGGGGCTATCAGCCCAATGACGGGCCCCCTCACCTACGCCTCTCCCCCAGAGGGGGCGAGGGACGGAGGGGGCGCATTCCTTGACAGCTTGGGGACCCTCTCCTACAATCAGCGCACCAACCGAGGGAATCGTGAAGCCCCAGATCCGTCGCTGGTTTGAAGAGAGCGCCGAGACGAAGCTGAAGTTCGTCGCGGAGCACGCCGACCGCATCCAACGGCTCGCCGACCTGCTCGTCGAGACCTTCCGCAAGGGCAACAAGGTGCTGCTCTTCGGCAACGGCGGCAGCGCCATGGACGCCTCGCATATCGCGGCCGAGTTCGTCGGTCGCTACCGGCGCGAGCGAAAGCCTCTGGCGGCGATCGCGCTTTCGGCGGACCAGGCGAAGCTCACCTGCATCGCCAACGACTACGACTTTTCCGAAGTCTTCGCCCGACAGATCCAGGCGCTGGGCCATCCGGGCGACGTGGCGATCGGCATCAGTACCAGCGGCAACTCCCCGAACGTCCTGAAGGGCGTGCAGGCGGCGAAGGCACAGGGGCTCGTGACGGTCGGCTGGACCGGCGGGACCGGCGGCAAGCTGGTCCACCTCGTGGACCATCCCTTCGTCGTCCCCAGCGCCGTGGTCGCCCGTATCCAGGAGACGCACATTACGCTCGGCCATGTCCTCTGCGAGCTTGTCGACGAGGCTCTTCTTGGGAAAGAATAAACCGCGCGAAGGCCCGCCGCTTCGCGTCCCTCTCGTCAAGCCGCTCGCTCTCCATAAGATCAAGACGTATCCGCTGGCCAAACGGCACAGCAAGGTCAAGCTCGGCGAGTCCGCCCGGCCGTGGAAGCCAGGCGGCACCGTGGCCGACTTCCTTGGAGGACTGCCGGACATCCTCGCCGCAAAGACGCTGCGCGAAGTCACGGACGCAATCGTCAAGGCTCGCCTGGCTGGCAAGCCGGTGGTCGTCGGCATGGGCGCGCATCCCACGAAGGTCGGCCTCAATCCCGTGCTCGTGGACCTGATGGAGCGGCGGGTCATCACGGCCCTGGCGCTCACCGGCGCGGTCATCATCCACGACTTCGAGCTGGCCCTGATGGGCCATACCTCGGAGGAGGTGGACACGGAGATCAACACCGGCCGCTTCGGGATGGCCGAGGAGACGGGCCGCCTTCTCAACGAAGCGATCACGCGCGGCGTGCGCAAGGGCCTGGGCATTGGCGAAGCGTTAGGGACCTGGGTTGAGGAGCGGCGCTTTCCGAACCTGAAGACGAGCCTGCTGGCGGCCGGCGTGCGGCTCGGTCTCCCCGTGACTGTGCATGTGGCGATCGGCACCGACATCATCCACATGCATCCCGCCGTGGACGGCGCGGCGCTCGGCGAGGGCACACTGCGAGACTTCCGCACGTTCGCGGCGGTAGTCGCGGGCCTCGAAGGAGGGGTGTACCTGAACCTCGGCTCCGCCGTCATCATGCCCGAGGTCTTCCTGAAAGCTCTCACCCTGGCCCGCAACCTCGGCCACGCGGTGAACCGGATCACGACCGTCAACATGGACTTCCTCCCGCACTATCGCCCGCTCACCAATGTCGTCCGGCGGCCGACCCAGAAGGGCGGCGCGGGGCACATGTTGATCGGCCATCACGAGATCATGGTCCCGCTCTTAGCTGCCGCGGTGCTGGAGCGGCTGAGTTCGCTGAGGCGGGCTAAGCGCTGAAATGCCGTCGAAGGGCGACTCGTCGGCGACACCACATCAAGAGCGCGTGCAGGTCGTCGAGGCCGCCGGCGTCATCGGGGTGGCCACGCTCCTCAGCCGCATCCTCGGCTTCGTGCGGGACATGGTGCTGGCGCGCCTGTTCGGCGCAGGTCTCGCCGCCGACGCCTTCTTCGTCGCCTACCGCATACCCAACCTCCTGCGCGAACTCTTCGCCGAGGGCTCGATGTCGGCGGCCTTCATTCCGGTCTTCAGCGGGTACCTGACCAGGCGCACCAAGCGCGACGCCTGGGAGCTGGCCAGCGCCGCCTTCACGACCCTGCTCACCATCCTGACCGGCGTCTGCGTCCTGGGGATCCTCGCGGCGCCCTGGATCGTGCGGCTGATCGCGCCGGGCTTCAGCGACAATCCGGAGCGGGAGGCGCTCACCACCCTGCTGACCCGGATCATGTTCCCGTACCTGTTGTTTATTGGGCTGGCGGCGCTGGCGATGGGCGTGCTGAATTCGGTCCGGAGCTTCGCGGCGCCGGCGTTCTCCCCCGTGCTGTTCAACATCGCAATCATTGCCTCCGCCTTCCTCTTGGCCCCGCACTTCGCGGAGCCGATCCTCGCCGTGGCCGTCGGTGTCGTCATCGGCGGGCTCGCCCAGCTCCTCAGCCAGATGCCGGCCCTGCGCAGGGCGGAGCTCCTCTTCGGCTGGCGGTACGATTTCGCCCATGAGGGCGTGCGCCGGATCGGCTGGCTGATGGCGCCGGCCCTGATCGGCCTCTCGGTCACGCAGGTCAACATCCTCGTCAGCACGATCCTGGCGTCCTACTTCCCGGGCGGGCCGACGTACCTGTTCTACGGTATGCGGCTGATTCACTTTCCGCTCGGGATCTTCGGCGTGGCTCTGGCCACGGCCTTGTTGCCGTCGCTCTCCACTCAGGCGGCGAAAGGCGAATTGGACGCCCTGCGGGGCTTGGGGTTCGGGCTCCGACTGATCTTCTTCATCATCGTGCCGGCGATGGTCGGCTTGATTCTGCTGCGCGTCCCGATCGTGCACCTGTTCTTCGAGCACGGGCGATTCTCGGCCGCCGATACGCAAGGCACGGCGGCGGCGGTGCTCGCGTACGCGGTCGGCCTCTGGGCCTTCGCCGGCGTGCGTATCGTCGTGTCGGCCTTTTACTCGCTCCAGGACACGCGCACGCCGGTGCTGGTGGCGGTGGTCGCCCTAGCCGCCAATATCGCGTTGTCGCTGCTGCTGATGGGACCGCTCCGGCACGCCGGGCTCGCGCTGGCGACGGCCTTGTCCGCAATCCTGAACATGGGCCTGCTGCTCGTCTTCCTCACGCGCCGGCTCGGCGCCTTCGGCTGGGAGGCGATCCTCCGCAGCCACGCGCGGGTGGTCCTGGCGTCGGTGCCGATCGTCGTGACCTGCCTGTGGGTCGCCGGACTCGGGGTCTGGGCGCAGCCGGAAGTCTGGGCGGCGAAGACTGTCATGCTGATCGTCGGGATCGGCGTCAGCGTCGCCGGGTACGTGACGGTCCATGCCCTGTTGGGCTCGGACGAACTGGATTTCCTCTGGGACCTCGTCAGACGGAAACTGGTCCGTGCGGAGTCTTGACCCACCGCCGCGATCCCAGTACCCTGTCCGGACCATTCACGCACGGAGGCGACTATGAAGCGGATTCTCATGAAGACTGCGTGTGCGATCGCGGCGGCGATCGTCTTCGCGACGTCGGACGCGAGGGCGGCGACCGAGCGCTACAACGTGGACCCCGACCACTCGATCGTGGGCTTCAGTGTGGCTCACATGGTGGTCTCCAAGACCACCGGCCGGTTCAAAGACTACTCCGGCTTCATCGAGATGGACCCAGCCGCCAAGACCGTCAAGGCTCTCGAAGCCGTGATCCAGACGGACTCAATCGACACCAATCACGTCAAGCGGGACACCCACCTGCGTAGCCCGGACTTCCTCAACGTGGAGAAATACCCGACGATGACCTACAAGATGAAGTCCTACGAAAAAATCGGCGACAATCAGTACATGGCGAAGGGCGACCTGACGCTGCTGGGCGTGACCAGGGAGGTCGTCCTGACCGGGACCTTTAACGGCCTCGTGCCGAAGGATCCGATGGGGAACACGCGGGCCGGGTTCACCGCGCACGGCAAGATCAACCGGCAGGACTTCGGGATGAAGTGGAGCAAGGTCCTCGACAGCGGCGGGCTGGTGGTCGGCGACGACGTGGACATCAACCTCGAGGTCGAGGTCATCAAACAGAAGTAGGGGCACGGCGCGCCGTGCCCTCACCACGGAGGTGCGGACAATGATCTTCAAGACGAAATGGGGATGGGTCGGCCTTGCCGCGACTGACCGAGGGGTGCGCACCATCGTGCTGCCGAAGCCGACCAGACGGGCCGTGGAACGGGAGCTGATGTCGGGCGGGCTCATGGCCGGAGAAGGGGCACGGCGCGCCGTGCCCCTACCAGCTGAGACGAACATGGCTGCGCAACATGGCCGCGCCGCGCGGACTGCCATCATGGCTTATCTGCAAGGGAGGGCGCGTAGCTTTGACGTGCCGCTTGATCTGGAGGGACAGCCGGGATTTCGTGTGAAGGTCTGGAAAGTGCTCCAAAGCATTCCGTACGGTCGGGTGCGGTCCTACGGCTGGGTGGCGCGCAAGGTCGGCAAGCCGAGGGCCGCGCGCGCCATCGGCGGGGCGTGCGGCGCCAATCCGGTGCCGCTCCTGGTGCCCTGCCACCGCGTGATCGCCGGTGATGGATCACTGGGGGGCTTTTCCGGAGGCCTGAGCTCCAAGAAACGCCTGCTTAAGTTGGAAGGGGCTATTTGAAGGCTGTTATCCAGCGCGTTACGCGGGCCTCGGTGGAGGTGGACGGCAAGATTGTCGGGCAGATCAGAAGCGGCCTCGTGGTGTTGCTCGGCGTGGCCAAGGGCGACTCAGAGGCGGACGTGCAGTATCTCGCCGAGAAGATCCCGGCGCTGCGAATCTTCAGCGACGAGGCCGGCAAGATGAACCGGTCGCTTGCCGAGCTGGGGGGCGGACTCCTGGCAATCTCTCAGTTCACGCTACTGGGTGACACCCGCAAAGGGCGGCGTCCCGGGTTCGATCAGGCGGCCGATCCGGCGACGGCGCAGCGCCTGTTCGAAGAGTTCGTCGAGTCCCTGCGCAAGACCACGGACCTCACGGTCGAAACCGGCGTCTTCGGCGCGCCCATGAAGGTGGAGCTTGTCAACGACGGTCCGGTCACCTTCGTCCTCGACAGCCGCGTCTGACCCTCGCATAGTTGAATCTCTGCAGGAAGTCATCTATACTGAATTGATCCAGAGGGAGGCCTTATGGACTCGTCAATACCGCAGCACCATCCCCTGCGGAGCTTGTTTGAAACGTTGACGGAGCGGGCCTTTACCGAAAAGCTGGGCTGGCCGGACTTCAACGTCAGCGGCTACATCTCCAAGCTTCTCGTGGACTTCACCCACACGGACAATCTTTACCGGATCAAGAGCGCCAGGGGCGAGCGCGTGGAGGCGGTGGTCGACCTGCTGTATGAGTCTGAAGTCACGCGCGAGGCCAGGTCGTTC
>VBOO01000181.1 GCA_005877505.1 Nitrospirota bacterium | reverse complement strand
CCATGAACCGGATCATCTGGGCAGAGCCCCTGGCGCGTCTGGATTACCTCGCCGTGGCGGACCCCATCACGCTGGATGAAGTGCGTAGCGTGCGGGGCCGCGTGCTGCTCCTGCTTGCCGTATGGATCGGGGAGACCCGGTTGATCGATAATCTGATCGTGAGCGCGCGATGACGCCTGCCATGGCTCCACGGGGCGACGGCGTCGGCCTGTATCTCCACGTGCCGTTCTGTGACCGGCGATGCCACTTCTGCGGCTTCTTCACCCGTTCCCGTCGGGGTGACCGCGTGGCGGCCTTTGTGTCCGATCTGCTGGCGGAGACCGAGTGGCACGGCGGGACCGATACGCTCCGCGGGCGGACTGTCGAGACGATCTACTTTGGCGGCGGAACGCCCACGACCCTCTCGTCCGGGCAACTGCTCAGCATCCTGGAGGCCTGCCGTCGAAGCTTTGTCGTGGACCCAGCCGTCGAAGTTTCGATCGAGGCCAATCCGGCCTCGGTGGAGGAATCGTTCCTACGAGAGCTCCGGGACGGAGGGGTCAACCGTCTCAGCTTGGGCGCGCAGTCGTTCGACGATGCGGAGCTCAAAGCGGCCAACACCCCGCATACGGCCCAGGAGATCGTGCAGGCTGTCGGCGCCGCTCGCCGGGCTGGCTTTGCCAACCTGAACGTGGACTTGATCTACGGGCTTCCGGGCCAGTCCTTGACTCGCTGGCAGGCCAATCTCGACGCTGCGCTCGCCCTCGCGCCCGAGCATCTCGCCTTTTACGGGCTGACGATCGAAGAGGGGACGCAGTTTTCCCGTGAGGCGGAGCGCGGACAGTTGAATCTGCCTGACGACGACACGCTGGCCGATCTATATCAGGAGGGACGGAACAGGCTGAGGGCCGCGGGCTATCTCCAGTATGAGGTCTCTAACTTTGCGCGGCCGGGCTACGCCTGCCGGCACAATCAGGGTTACTGGACCGATCGGGAATGGCTGGGATTGGGCCCCAGCGCCCATTCATACCTGGACGGGGCACGGTTCAGCGCGGTGGCGTCGCTGGAGGAGTACCATCGGCTAGTGTCGGCTGGCATGCCGCCCGTCGCAGAGAAGGAACCAGGTACGCCATTGCTGAGATTACGGGAGGCGGTGGCCTTCGGACTTCGCACGGTCGCGGGGGTGGCCTGCGCTCCCCTGCGTGAGCGGTATTGTCTCGATCCGATCGAGCGATTCCGGGAGCCGATCGAGCGGCTGACCCGTGACAGGTTGGTGGTCCTCCACGGCGAAGTCCTTCTGGCCAGCGACGAAGGGCTCATGCTGGCTGATGATCTGGCAGTCGCCTTCTTGTAGGGGTCAGAGTCGCGGCGACTCTGACCCCGTATCTCAGCGCACGCCGGGGCGGGTCCCGCAGTAGGGGCAGGTCTTCCACTCGAGCTGCAGGGAACGCTTGCAACTGATGCAGGTGCGGCTGAGGATCGTCTCGCAATAGGGGCAGGCCATGAAGTCGTACTGGACGATCCGGGCGCAGGTCGGACAGATTGACTCGGACTTGCTCGATACCTCGATCACCCGCAGCAGTTCCTCGAGCGTCGTCAGGCCAGCCTTGGCCTTGTTGAACCCGTCCTCGCCCAGCGTGGTCATCTTGGCCGCGAGGGCCGCCAGGCGCAATTCCTGCTCCGACGCTTCCGCCGAGATCATCTCGCGCATCCGGGCATCCGGGTCGAGGATCTCCATGATGGCGAGCCGTCCCAAATACCCCGTTTTCCCGCACTCGGCGCAGCCCTTCCCGGCGTAGAACTGCACATTCGCCAACGCTTCCGGCGGGATCCTGAGGGTCATCAGCGTGGCCGGGTCCGGCCTCGCCTTCTCCTTGCAGTGCGGACAGATGGTGCGGACCAGGCGTTGTGCGATGACCCCCTCGACCAGCGACGCCACGAGATAGCGGGGAATGCCGATGTTGATGAGTCGCGTGATGGCCGACGGGGCATCGTTGGTATGGAGCGTGGAGAGCACCAAGTGGCCGGTCATGGCCGCCCGGATGGCGATCTCCGCGGTCTCCTGATCGCGGATCTCACCGATGAGGACGACATCCGGATCCTGGCGCAGGATCGCCCGCATGGCGTTCGCAAAAGTCAGACCTGCGTCTGGATTGACCTGGGTCTGGTTGATTCCTTCAATGTTGGTCTCGACTGGGTCCTCGACGGTCAGGAGGTTGATCATCGTGGACTTGATGGCATTCAACAGGGCGTAGAGGGTCGTCGTCTTCCCACTTCCCGTCGGCCCCGTCACCAGGATGATCCCCTTGTGCCGATAGGTGAACGACTGGATGGTCGCCCAATCTTTCTCGGACAAGCCGATCGCCTCCAGCTTGGGCAGGGATTTCGATTGGTCCGTGACGCGGAGGACCATCTTTTCGCCGTGCAGGATGGGCATCGAAGACACCCGGAAATCCACCTCGCGCTTTTCGATCTTCACGCGGATGACGCCATCCTGCGGGATGCGGCGCTCGGCGATGTCCATCTTGGCAAGGACCTTAAAACGCGAGACGAGCGACGGGTGTACGACCTTCGGCAAGCGCATGGTTTCGCGGAGGAGACCGTCCACGCGGAACCGGACGAGCGTGTCTTTGCGGGTCGGCTCGATGTGGATGTCACTCACACGGGTACGGACGGCTTGTGTCATGATCATGTTGCAGAGCCGGACGATGGGCGCCCGTCGCGTGGCTTCTTCCAGACTCTGGAGTTCGTCCTTCGTGGGCTGGGTATCGGCTGTCAGCACCTCCATCAGATCCTCGCTGAACTCCTCGGTGCTGTCCCCGGTGATGCGGTCGATCGCCGCCTCGATCTCCTGTTTGATGTAGACCTTCTCCAGCGCCTCTTTAATGACGGACCGGGTCGCTAGCACCGGTTTCACGGTGCATCCGCTCACAAACGACAGGTCACGGATGGCTTCGAAATCGAGGGGGTCCGCCATGGCGACGGTCAGGGACTTCCCGTCGAGTTTGATGGGGACCGCCTGATAGCGCTTGGCCAGCGGTTCGGGGAACATGGCGGACAGGTCGGGGTTGAGCGCTTCCTTGGTGAGGTCGAACAAGAGGTAGCCCAGTTGGTGAGAGAGACGCCAGGCGATGTCGTGTTCGGAGACGATGTCTTGGTCAACCAGGTATTCGCCCAGCCGTTTGCCGGAGCGGGCGCATTCTTCGAGCGCCGTGGTCAACTGGTCCTGGGTGAGCAGACCGGCTTCCATCAGGACCTCGCCGAGCTTGCGGCGGCGCTTCGGGGCCCCCGCCTCCTCGGCCTTCGTGCTGTGATTCACGTCGGCCATGACCGCTCCTGTGAATAGGGGCATGCCGGACCTGAGGCCATGCGTAGTATAGCTCAAATCGGGGCGGAATCCACCGGAGGAAAGATGACCAGAAGCACTCAGCGCGAAACGTGTTCGTTTCAATACAACCTAGGCTGGGTGGCGAAGCGAGGGTGGCTAGTCCCTTCCCATTCTCACGTTATGGGCCCTCTGATCGGACTTGAGTTGACGGACCTGCTGCTGATACTCGGTCAACGCCTGTGCATTCGCATCCAGTTGCTTCTGGACGACTTCCAGCGTATCGAGGAGTCTTGTCACCTGGTGTTGGAAGGCTTCGGCGTCCCCTTGTTTTGGGGTAAAGCGATTCAAGAGATCCTGGTAATCATTTTGGACCGATGTGAGCTGGTTGAGATCCTCCTTGTAAGCCTGCTCTGCTTTCTTTGATTTGTGTTTTGGTTTGTGCTGGCTCAAGGCAGCCAGGTCTTCCTGGACCGCTGCGTTGTGGACATTGACCTGGTGGTAGGACTTAGCAAGTTTGTTCCAGTCTTTGGGTTTCGTTTTCTGATTGAGCTGACTGAGTTGCTCCAGGAGGGCTTGCCGCTGATTCATGAGCGCTCGGTAATTCTGCGCAAGGGTCAGCCCATTCTGGGACACGGCTTGTTGTTCCTGATCGAGGAGTTGTCCCTCCTGTTGGACAGGGGTTGCCCCCAGGGTGCCCTCCAGCCCAAGCAGCGTGATCAGAGTGAGTGTTAAGAGCCGCGCGTTCATTGCCGTTCTCCTTTCATTGGCTACGGCGTCATCCAGGTCTGGATTTGCGCCGTCTTCAAAATATTTGTAATCGGCATCTCACCGTTGTAGGTCAGGCTGAGATTCCCGCTGATAGAGTCTGTGGTCACAAGCCCGCTGCCGGATGCTCCGTTTTGCGCGACGACATAGCCGTACATGGTCGGGTTTCCTTCAATGCTCACCTGTTCGTACGCGGCGACAACCCCCGTGAGGTTGCCTCCCGTCAGGCTGCCGATACGGAAGTCCTGGTCGGCGATGAAGAGGAAATTCTGGGTTGCGGACTTAAAGAGCGCTCCATCCGCAGGAATAGGAGCGCGCGCCACCAGGCTTGACGCCGTGATATCAATGTTCCCTTCCGCGATGATTGTCGTGATCCAGGGCGACTGGGTCGTGCCGACACTCACAGGGATTGAGACATTCGTCTGGAAATAGAGCGTTCCGTTGACCGTTGGGTTGCAGCTCAGCGTCCACGTCTGGGACGCATAGGTCGAGCTGAAACTCCAGCAATTCCACGTGCCGCCGGTCAGTGGTTGGGCGATTCCTGCTTGGTCATAGACGTTGCCGTCCCAGGCTAAGCGATAATCGTATGAACCGTAAAAGGAGTAGGCCTTGATCAGCGGAATTGAAGCGACCGTTTGATCGCCGCCGGCCACCCCGGTTACCTGAGGATTCCCTGTCGCGCTGTACGAAAAGTAGGCTGTCGCGTTCGTGCTGATGGAAGGCGAGCTCGTAATCGTGAGGTCGCCATTCGTGTGCACCCCGCCGTTGGCCCCCGCGATCGTGGCGTTCCCGCTGATCGTCAGGCTCTGGTCCACTGTCACGGCGTCCTCGGGAACATAGGGCCCAAGAACTATCAGACTGCTGATCACCGCCTGTGCGTTGTTGCTGGCGGTGCCGGTCGAGGTGATCCGAAGGCTGCCGTTTCCTCCATCCTGGGCATTGACGGTAAACGTCCCCAATCCCGTGAGTGTGGTGGCGGGGATCAGTGTTTGTGGCGTAGGAGAAGCGAACATGCTCCAGAGACCTTGATGGTGATTCAGGTATTTCTTGGCGTACTGGACGCCGGCGTCCGCCAAATGAAAGGCCTGTTTCGTGGTGAGAAGGTTTTGCGACTGGCTTTGAGTCACCCCCAAGGTCGCGAGGCTGCTGAGCGCCAAACCGGTCAAGAGGATCAAGAGCAGGAGCGTCGTGACCAGGATGACTCCGGTTTGTGCTTGGAGTGGCTGAAGCGGCGTGCGCATGCGCGGTTTAATTCCTCTTCGTGACCGACTGGGTCAGGGTGTAATACACGTAGCGCTGGGTTTGAGGGTCCGGGGTGCTGGTGCTGGTGGTTTCCGTGATGCTGATCGTGCTGGCGTTGGGTTGTGAGAACGACAGGCTCGTGACGTTGGTCGCTAATACCGCCGAGCGGCCTCCGGCGGAGATGGCTCGCAGCATGTTATCGGATGTCAGCGTCAATGTTTTCGAACGGGTGATGACGTACAGAGAAGTGGCGTCCGGGAGCGTGTCCCACCCGGCTGAGAAACTGAGCTGGCTTGTGGTATTCCCGCTGATCGGATTCGTCTGCCCCATTCCGGGGCCTCCGACGATCTGGACCACGTAGGTTCCAGCCGAGAACGGCGCAAACCGGTTGGCCGCCCAGGATTTCCGCGAATCGTTCAGCGTGAGGGCGGTATTGCCGCCCGACGAGTAGCCGGAGTCTTCTAGCCGGGTAAAACTGAGCGTGTCGTTAGGGGTCAGCGTTGTGGATATCGTGGCCGAACCATAGAGCTGTCTCACGTCCTGCGTCATGAGATCCATGGCCGTGCGGGCCTCGGCCTTCATCTGCACCGTCTGGCCCTGGATGAAGGCGCTGCTGGCCGAAGAGAGATAGAGTTGGAACATGCCCGTGAAGAGGATCGAGCTGATGGCCAGCGCCATGAGCACTTCCACGTGACTAAAGGCGGTTTCGGGCTTCAGCGTCTTCATGCGTGCGCTATTGGGCAATGATGGTGGAAAGCGGCACCGTCACGGTCCTCTGGCCGTCTGTGCCCGAGACGATCACTTGGACCGTCTTCACGTTCAGCATCGGTTGATTGTCCGTCACGATGACTTGACGAGTATACGTCGCACCCGAGGCCGTGACCGCCGTGGGCGCTTCCGACTGGATGGTCGGGTATGACGCCGCCTTGAGGCTTTCGATTTTTTTCTCAGCGAGGGAGACAGCCGTCGCCATCGTGTTCGACGAGCCGTTGCCTTTGGTGACCGTGAATTGCAGCTCTGTGAGGGCGAGCACGCCGATGGAGAGAAAGACCAGGGACAGCATGACTTCGATGAGGCTGAACCCAGCTCCACCCGGAGTGTTTCGAGTCTTGTAGACGCTCGTAGGTACGCTGGTCTGCATAACCCTTCATTTAGACGCAACTTTGATGCCGCCAAGGCGCCCAGGGCGAGATGTAAGGATTTGAAAACGTGAGATTTCTCGAGGGCGCGGTCGATTGGAAGAGACCCCTCACCCTGTCCTGATCAAGGGTCGATTCCTATCTGAATAGATATCCGACTGACAGGATTTGATAGGCTTGAAAAGAGCTGACAGCTTTACCGTGGCGTGACTGCTGCGATGTAATACTTATGTAATTCCTAACTGCTTGCATAAGCGGAACAAATACGTGGACTGAAGTTGCAGTAAGGCTGCCGCCTGCGTCTTGTTGCCCTTGGCCTTATTGATCGCATGACTGATCAGGGCTTTCTTGTGCGCCTGGACGGAGATATGGAACGGAAGTTCTAGGAGCGAGGCAATATCTCCCCTCGGCATGTCTCTGGATCCTAGGGCGAGATCGTGTGGGCCGATTTCGTTCTCCGTGGTCAAGACCACGGCGCGCTCGATGACGTTCTGGAGCTCCCGGACATTGCCGGGCCAGTTGTGCTCGGTGAGGAGCTTCATGGCGCTGTGGCTGAAGGTCATCGGGGCTCGTTTCATGTCCCGGCAGTACCGCCCCAGGAAAAAGTTCGCCAGCGCCGGGATATCCTCTTTGCGCTCGCGTAAGGGGGGCACGGTGATGCTGACCACGTTGAGCCGGAAGAAGAGGTCCTTGCGAAAACTCCCCGCATGAACGGCGGCTTCCAGGTCTTTATTCGTGGCGGCGATCATGCGGATGTCCACGGTGATGGGAACCGTTCCTCCTACGCGCTCGAACTGGTGAGTTTGGAGAACCCGCAGGACTTTGGCTTGGAATTCCGGCTTCGTATCGCCGATCTCGTCCAGAAAGACAGTGCCTCCCTGCGCCAGTTCCAGCAGGCCCTTTTTCTTGTGGTGCGCTCCGGTAAACGCTCCCTTCTCATGGCCGAACAGCTCGCTTTCAAGGAGGCCTTCGGCCAATGCCACGCAGTTCACGGCGACAAATGGCTTTGACGCGCGGTGGCTCCAGGAATGGACGGAACGGGCGAACATCTCCTTGCCGACGCCGGTTTCACCCAGCAAGAGAATCGTCGCGGAAGACTCCGCCGCTTTCCTCGCGGACTTCACTGCCGCTCGGAGGCCCGCGCTTTTACCGATGAGCGTGCCGAACCGCTCGTCGATCTCAGACTGCAGATAGCGGTTTGCTTCCTTGATGGAGGAGAGGAGGCGGGCGTTTCGAATCGCGACCGAGGCATGGGCCGCGAACGCCGTGAGGAGCTCGAGGTCCTCTTGGTTGAACAGTCTGTCCTTGCGGGGGTTCACAACCTCGAGGACGCCGACCCTCCGGCCGTGATCTTGCAGAGGGACCGCGAGAACTGCCTTGGTCCGGTACCCGGTCAACTTGTCGACCTTGCGGGAGAACCGGGAGTCCTGCTCGACGTCGTTCACCAGTAACGGCTTGCCGTGTTGCGCGACCCAGCCAGCGATGCCTTCTCCCGGTTTGAGCCGAATCATCTTGAGCTTGTCGCTGACCGAACCATGGGCCATCACGAACACGAGTTCGTTGGTGGCCGGGTCGAGGAGCAACAGGCTGCTGTCCTCCGATCCGACCAACTGGCTTGAGGTTTTGAGAATCACACCGAGGAGGTGATCGAGATCCACCGCAGAGATCAGGAGGCGGCTGATTTCGATCAGCCAAGCCAGGCGTGCGCTTGATGGGCTGGAGGAGGAAAACGGGGTTCTGGTTTCGACTTCTGATGTACGCATCGGTGGCAGTCCCCTGCCCAGAATGGGCGCTCTACGGCATGCGCGCGTCAAGCGTGTGCAGGGCCCGCAGTATAGAGTTTTGCGGATGGAAAAAGCAAATCATGAGAGCCCTCCAATCTTCCCGGTCGCCAGGATGGTGAAGCGACGTGTGCCGGTGGGGCCTTGAATTTCGATTTCTATCGTATTCCCTTCCGCCGATCCCGTTCTGTCGAAGGTGATTCGTCCCCGAACGTCAGTGGTGTTGATTATGACGTCCGGATAGTCCACGCTCAATTTCCGCCTGAAGGCGACCTCCCCGGTGGACGCCCTGACAACCTTGTACGAGTCGTAGTCGAACTCGACACGGATCGTGCTTTTCTCCCTGATGGCAAGCAATCGAGCCCGGTGCATGTCCTGCCAGACATCCCGGGCGGCGTTGTTGAGCCGGTGGGTTTTAATGAAATCATTGATCCGGGGTACGACGACGATGGCTTCGGACCCCACGATCAGGATGACAGCCACAAGATTGCCTAGAGTGAAGCCCTTTCCGGCCTTCGTCGCCATAGAGTCGGAACCTCCATGATTTATGGATTTTTGCGGAATTCTTGTCAAGGTCTTCGAGGCCCGCGACGGTCGTCAAAAACCGGCCCGACCGGGCAAAATCGGTTTGACAAGAGGTCCGCTGAGTGGGTAAAATCACAAGGATTTTCAACGACAACTCCCATGAATCGCACGCGGGAAGTGGTGGGGCAAAAGGCCTAACCAAGGCAGGCCGGTTGGCCCATTTGCATCGGGAGGTAGGTCTTCTTTGTGATTGCATTTCAATGGGTAAAACTATACTCTCTCTGTACAGACGATGCTGAATGGTCTGCTCTTTTCCTAAAGTGTCGAGTCTCTCATTGTAAGGGAACTTCATGATTCCCCAGTATGGTCAATACTCTGTCCGGCCAGGGCCGGAAGCTTTCTTGCCGCCAGCCGCAGCCTCCATGGGCGTGGTCTTGCCGGACCCAGGGCAGGCGCACATCAACGGGCGCATCGTCCCAGAGGAGGAGGCCTTCGAAGAAGCTGCTCGTATGTTTTTGGGGGGGACGGTGCCCACGATTTTCCCAGGACCTTTGGTCCTCTGGGCGTGGAATGAGAAGGCCAGGAAGAAGGCCAAGGCCATCAAGCACCTGTTCGATACTCTGAAGGAATGTGCGCCGACAGGGGCCAAGCCCATGTTGATCCCGATGCCCGATTACCGGCCCAAGTATCCCAAAATCAACCCGGAGGTGGAGATTAATCCGAACCATCCGAACCTCACGATCTGGCACAACAAGATCGACGTCTGCATGTTCGTGGGAGTCCATTGCCACCAAGCCAATCTGTCCCTCAAGATCATCCGGGGCGGGACGAACTGCTACACGATCGCGATGTGCGCGCAGGCCGGCCATGAGGATGCGTGCCTGTCGTTCCGGGACGCGTCGGTCGAAAAGATTATGCACCTCGCGGAATGGGTGAAGAAACTGAAAGGCGCGGTGACGTTCGGCGCGATCAAGAAACATGTCGCCGTGCTGGAGAGTAAGGATCGTGCCGGTGGAACGAGAAATTAATTTTTGAAGGAGGCCAAACCGATGGACAGCCACACAATCATCGGCACTAAGAATAAGAAGGGGCAGACGTATACTGATCCCTATCACCTGTTTTTTGAGGCGCCGCGCATCCCGTCGTTTTTTACCGGGAGCGAGGTCATCAAGGAAGCGATCAGGCGGGCCAGCGTGGATCTGATGGTGGCCTATCCGATCACCCCACAAAGCGAAGCCGCGGCGCTGATCGGCGAATTGTACGCCGAAGGCTATGTCACCGATTACATGCGCGGCGAGAACGAGTTCGGTGTGATGTCCGAGTGCGCGGGAGGAGCGTTCGGCGGGGCCCGCGTGTTTACGACGACGGCCGGGCCCGGCACCATGCGGGCCATGGAAAATTTCCCGATGTGGTCGGGAGCGCGCTTGCCGATCGAGATGATCGTGACCTGTCGCGGCATCAACTCGCCGCTCAGCATCCAGCCGGACACGCTGG